>JBQGOU010000055.1:0-13151 GCA_052086865.1 Cellulomonadaceae bacterium | reverse complement strand
GGCCAGGTCTTCGGCCAGCTGGTCGGGTACACGATCACGCCGATTGTCGGCGTTGACGGGCTCGACGCGCTGGAGATCGACCCCGAGGCAGCCGCCGAGGAGTACCGCCAACGCGCACTCGCCCCAATCCGGGTCTTCCTCTCGGTCAAGGACCTCGCCGACGTCACCGAGCAGCTCTCCGGGTCCTGCACCACCGAGATCGCCTCGTTCAACGAGTTCACCGCCTTCCTGGCCGGCAACGACATCGCGCAAGGCTACGACCACATCGTCTTCGACACCGCCCCGACCGGCCACACCGTCCGGCTGCTCAAGCTCCCCGGCGAATGGACCTCCTTCCTCGAAGACGGGCTCGGCGACGCGTCCTGCCTCGGTCCGATGGCCGGCCTCGACAAGACCCGCACCACCTACGCCGACGCGCTCACAGCCCTGGCCGACCCGTCCGTGACGAGACTGGGCCTGGTCGCCCGCCCACAGACCTCATCGCTGGCCGAGGCGTCCCGCACCGCCGACGAACTCGCCGAAGCAGGCGTCCACGCCACCCACCTGGTCATCAACGGCATCCTCCCCAGCGAACCCATCCCAGATGACCTGGCCGACGCGATCCGCACCGAGGAGACCGCCGCCATCGCCGCCATGCCCGTCAATCTCGCCGGGCTGGCGATCGACCGGCTCACGCTGCGCACCCGCGACGTGATGGGCCTCGACGCCCTCACCACGCTGCTCTCCGAGACCCCGGACCACACCCCGGCGTTAGCCGCACCGCGCGCCAACACACCCGCCGACTCATCGGACTCTCTGGCCGCGACGATCGAGCAGCTGGCGGCCAAGGACCACGGATTGATCATGGTCGTCGGGAAAGGCGGCGTCGGGAAGACCACGATGGCCGCCGCGATCGCCGTCGGCCTGTCCGACCGCGGCAAGGACGTGCTGCTGACCACCACCGACCCCGCCGCGCATCTCGCCTGGACGGTCGGCGAAGCGGCACCGTTCGAGGTATCCAGCATCGATCCCGCCCAGGCCGTGGCCGACTACCGACGCCACGTCATGGACACCAAGGGCGCGAGCCTGGACGCCGACGGTCGGGCCAACCTCGCCGAGGACCTGCGCTCGCCCTGCACCGAAGAGGTGGCCGTCTTCCAGGCCTTCGCCGCAGCCGTCGAGCAATCCGCCCACCGATTCGTGGTCATGGACACCGCCCCCACCGGACACACACTGCTCCTCATGGACGCCACCGGCTCCTACCACCGCGAAGTCGTTCGCAACCTGCCCGAGCAGGCCGGGCTCACGCCCCTGGCCCGACTCCAGGACCCCGACAACACCAGCGTCATCGTCGTCACACTGCCCGAGACCACCCCCGTCCTCGAAGCCACCGGCCTGGCCGCCGACCTCACCCGAGCCAACATCACCACCTGGGGATGGATCGTCAACCGCTCCCTCACCCCGACTGGCACCACCAGCCCCCTGCTGACCGAACGGATCAACGCGGAGCAAGTGCCGCTCAAGCAAGTCAAGACACAGGCAAGCCGTGTGGCGATCACGCCCTACCGCAACACGCCCCCAGTCGGCATCAACCAACTCCGCCAGTTGATCACTGCGTAGCGCGCTCCTGAAGATCCCCGATGTGCGTGCAGACAGGCGCAGGACAGCGCGTCCAAGCGAGTTCGAACTGCCGGGCACGGCGCCTCACGAGGAACTGGTCGACCGTGGGCTGACGAGTGTGCCCACACCGAAGCGGCCGTCGAAGGCTCCGGCGCTGTCCCCTCAATCCAGAAGATGCTCACCAAGCCGTACTACAAGGGACAGGTCAGCTTTCGGGGAGCCACTTACGACGGGCTGCACGAACCGCTGGTCGCCACCGAAGTCTGGTACCGGGTGCAGGCCGTCCTCACCGCGCTCCAGACCTCCGGGGAGAAGACCCAAGCCCATGACCACTACCTCAAAGGCAGCATCTTCTGCGGCGAGTGCGGCTCCCGGCTGATCCTGTCCAACGCCCGCAGCAGCCAAGGGGTGATCTACCCCTACTTCCTGTGCGCGGGCCGGCACTCCAAGCGCACGACCTGCGAGCGCAAGTCGATGTTCGTGCCCGACGTCGAAGCCGCCGTCGAGGACTACTACCGCCGCGTGCAGATACCCGGCCACATCGTCACCGCGCTGCGCGAGCTGGTCACCGGAGAGTTCGACCGGCTCCACGCCACCGCCCGGCACGAGCGCCACGCCTACACCGCCGAACGCGACGCGCTCCGCGACGAGCGCAAGAAACTACTCCAAGCCCACTACGCCGGCATGATCCCGCTCGACCTGCTCGGCGAGGAACAAGAACGCATCGCCCGCCGCCTGGCCTTCCTCGACGCCCAGATCAACGCAGGAGACATCGAGTACGACCAAGCCAAGGCCCACCTCGAAGACTGCCTCGCCCTCGCCGGAGACTGCCACGCGATCTACATGAGCATTGACGACTCCCTGCGACGCCTGGCCAACCAAGCCTTCTTCGACAAGCTCATTGTCCGGCCCGACGACACCGTGGACGGGCAGCCCGGGGAACCGTTCAACATCCTGTTCAACCCGGACATCCAGCGCACCGCGCTCGCACGACAGCGAGCCACGGCGGAATCTGGACCTCAAACCGGAAACGTCGTCGGTTTGAACAACGACGATCTGGTGGAGCCAGGGGGACTCGAACCCCCAACCCCCTGCTTGCAAAGCAGGTGCGCTACCAATTGCGCCATGGCCCCCGGGCCGGGGTGGGTGACCGCAGGTCGACGCCCGGGCCTACTCGAAGGACTCGGTGACTTCCGCCCACAGGTCCCGCTCCGCCGAGTCCTCGGAGACCTTGCGCCAGATGACGTACCCCGCGGCGAGCGCGAGAACCAGCAGCACGAACTTCTTCATGACTACCCCCTCTGGGTTGTGGCAGTGGGCCTAGGAGGACTTGAACCTCCGACCTCTTCCTTATCAGGGAAGCGCTCTAACCGCCTGAGCTATAGGCCCGTGCGCGCCGGGACGGGGCGTGGGACACGGACCCGCCGCACGAACGCAGCGTGCCGACATTACCCCAGGTGGGGCCGCAGAGACAAAACGGCGGCCCCTGCCTCAGTCGTCGGTCAGAGTCAGGTGCAGGCCGCCGACCAGCGCGGCCACCACGTTGTACAGGAACGCTCCGACGGTGGCCAGCGCAGTCAGCAGCACCACGTCGATGACGGCAATGATCGTGGCCAGCGAGACGACCCGGTCGCGCTCGACGTACTGCAGGATGTCGACCGGCGCCTCACCGCCCGCAATGCTGCTGATCATGTCGTCGATCTTGGAGAAGACGCCGACGTCGTTGAGCACGTACCAGAACACCCAGGTCGCGACGACGAGCATGATGCCGGCGGCGACCGAGAGCAGGAACGACAGCTTCATCACGGACCAGGGGTCGACCCGCGCCACGGCCAAACGCACCTTGCGGGGGCCGGCGCTCGCCGGTTTGCGCCCGGCAGGCGTCTTTCCCGCATCCGACGTCGTTCCCGGGCTGGGGGCGCCGGACGGGGCGGCGCTGGTCGTGGCGGCACCCGGGGCTGCTGCGGCACCGGCACCGGCGGCGGCTGCGGCACCGATCGGCACGAACGCCGTGGTGTCACCCGATCTCTCGGCCGAGGCGGGCGCCGCGATCACCGGGGTGAAGGCCGGCGCAGGCGGCGCAGCCACTGCCTCCTCGGCCTCAGCCTCGGGCGTGTCAGGCGAGTCACCCACGGCGGGGTCGTCGTCCGGCACGGCGGAGCCGTCGGCACCAGGATCGGCCGGCGCGTCCTCGTCAGGCTCGACCGCGTGGTGCTCGTCCTCGTCGGGCTCAGCGTCCGCTGCTGCGGGTACCTCGTCGTCAGGGTCGACCACCGGGCGGGCCGGGGTCGGCTCAGCCTCGGTGGCCCGCTCCTTCGCGCCGTGCCGCACCGTGTCCGGGGAGCCGCTGGCAGGGGCCGCCGTGATGGAGTCGAAATCGGGACGCGCGGTGAGCGCCTCGGGATCGGGTTCCGGAAGGCTGAAGCTCTCCGCCGTGGCCGGGGGTGCGGGCGGGCGCGGAACCGGTGTCCGGGGGGCAATCGCCGGCGGCGGCACAGGCCCCGGGTTCTTGTCGTCGCTCACGCGTTCTCCTCCTCGCCGGAACCACCGTTGCCGGAGTGGTCGATCTGCTCAGTCTGCCCGCTCGGGCCGGCAGGGTCGCCCACCTCCGCGTCGCCCTGGCCAGTCTCCACAACTGCTTCACCGTCGTCCACTCGCCGCTCGACGTTGCGGGCGATGGCGATGATGCGGTCGCCGGAGTCCGGCTTGGCGAAGATCACGCCCTGCGTGGTGCGGCTCGTCATGTGGACCTCATCCACCGCGGACCGCACGATCTTGCCCTTCTCCATGATCACAAGCACCTCGTCGCCGTCCTCCACGACGAGTGCGCCGACCAGATCGCCGTTGGCCTCGGGCAGATTCGCCACCTTGATGCCGAATCCGCCACGGCCCTGGACGCGGTACTGCTCCGTCGTCAGCGGGGTCCGCTTGGCGATGCCGCCCTCGGTGACCGTGAACAACGAGGCGTCGTTACGGACCACGTCGAGTGCCAGAAGCTCGTCCTCCGGGCGGAACTTCATGCCCTTGACGCCCGACGTCGCCCGGCCCAGCGGTCGCATGGCCTCATCGGAGGCCGTGAACCGGATCGACTGACCCTTACGCGAGACCAGGATGAGATCATCCGTGGCATCGACCAGACGCGCCGAGACCAGCTCGTCGGGAATCCCGTGCTCGTCCTCGCGCAGGTTGATCGCGATGACGCCGCCCGACCGGTTCGAGTCGTACTCCGCAAGCCGCGTCTTCTTCACCAGGCCGCGGCGCGTCGCCAGGACCAGGTACTCGGCGTCCGCATAGGTGCGCAGGGCGAGGACCTGGGCGATCTGCTCACCGGGCTGGAACGCCAGCAAGTTGGCCACGTGCTGGCCCTTGGCGTCCCGCCCGCCCTCGGGCAGCTCATAGGCCTTGGCGCGGTAGACCCGGCCAAGGTTGGTGAAGAACAGCAACCAGTGGTGGGTGGTGGTGACGAAGAAGTGGTCGACGATGTCGTCCTGGCGCAGCTGGGCGCCTCGCACACCCTTGCCGCCACGACGCTGAGAGCGGTAGTTGTCCACCCGGGTGCGCTTGACGTAGCCGCCGCGGGTGATGGTCACCACCATCTCCTCCTCGGCGATGAGGTCCTCCATGGAGACCTCCCCGTCGAAAGGCAGGATCGTGGTGCGCCGCTCGTCGCCGTACTTCGCGACGATCTCCGCCAGCTCGTCGCCCACAATGGTGCGCTGGCGCTGCGGGGTGTTCAGGATGTCGTTGTAGTCGGTGATGCGCCGCTCGAGCTCGGCGTACTCGTCGATGAGCTTCTGTCGCTCCATCGCCGCAAGCGCCCGCAGCTGCAGGGTCAGAATCGCTCGTGCCTGGACGTCGTCGACGTCGAGCAGCTCCATCAGCCCGGTGCGGGCATCGTCGACCGTGGCCGAGGCCCGGATCAGCGCGATGACCTCGTCGAGCATGTCGAGCGCCTTGAGGTACCCGCGCACAATGTGCGCCCGCTCCTCGGCCTCGCGCAGCAGGTACCGGGTGCGGCGCACGACGACGTCGAGCTGGTGCGTGGTCCAGTGTCGGATGAACGCGTCGATGCTCAGTGTGCGCGGAACCCCGTCCACCAGGGCGAGCATGTTGGCGCCGAAGGTGTCCTGCAGCTGGGTGTGCTTGTAGAGGTTGTTGAGCACAACCTTCGCAACGGCGTCGCGCTTGAGCACCACGACGAGCCGCTGGCCCGTGCGCCCGGAGGTCTCGTCCCGCAGGTCCGCAATGCCCCCGACGCGATTCTCCTTGACCAGGTCGGCGATCTTCGCCGCGAGGTTGTCCGGGTTCACCTGGTACGGCAGTTCGGTGACGACCAGGCAGATCCGGCCCTGGATCTCCTCAACGTTCACGACGGCGCGCATCGTGATCGACCCGCGTCCGGTCCGGTAGGCGTCCTCGATGCCGCGCCGGCCCAGAATCGTCGCCCCGGTGGGGAAGTCCGGACCCTTGATACGCGTCAGCAGCGCATCGAGCAGCTCCTCACGGCTCGCATCCGGGTTGTCCAGGTGCCAGCGCACCCCCTCGGCCACCTCGCGCAGGTTGTGCGGGGGGATGTTCGTGGCCATCCCGACGGCGATTCCGGCGCTGCCGTTGACCAGCAGGTTGGGGAACCGCGCGGGCAGGATCGCCGGCTCCTGCGTGCGCCCGTCGTAGTTGTCCTGGAAGTCGACGGTGTCCTTGTCGATGTCCCGGACCATCTCCATGGCCAGCGGGGCCATCCGACACTCGGTGTACCGGGGTGCGGCGGCCGGGTCGTTGCCCGGGGAACCGAAGTTGCCCTGTCCGGCCACCAGCGGGTAGCGCAGGGACCAGTCCTGCACGAGCCGGACCAGCGCGTCGTAGATCGCGGTGTCACCGTGCGGGTGGAACTTGCCCATCACGTCGCCAACGACACGGCTGCACTTGGAGAAGGCCCGGTCCGGCCGGTATCCGCCGTCGTACATCGCGTACAGCACACGCCGGTGCACGGGCTTGAGCCCGTCCCGCACGTCCGGCAGCGCGCGCCCGACGATGACGCTCATCGCGTAGTCGAGGTAGGAGCGCTGCATCTCCTGCTGCAGGTCGACCGCATCGATGCGGCCGTGGTTGACCTCGCCCTCGACGTTCGCGTAGCTGCGCGGCTCGGCGCTTCCGGGGGTCTCGTCCGTCACGTTCTCATCCTTGCTCGACCGGGGTGTGGTCGCGTCGTCCTGGTGGTCGGTAGGTGTCGAGGCTCAGCCCCGGCCGCTCAGATGTCCAGGAACCTCACGTCCTTGGCGTTGCGCTGGATGAAGCCTCTGCGGGATTCGACGTCCTCGCCCATCAGCACCGAGAACACCTGGTCCGCGGCCGCCGCGTCATCAAGCGTGACGCGCAGCAGCGTGCGGTGCTCGGGATCCATGGTGGTGTCCCACAGCTCCGAGTAATCCATCTCGCCGAGGCCCTTGTAGCGCTGGATACCGTTGTCCTTGGGGATCCGCTTACCCGCCGCGAGGCCGGCCTCCAGAAACGCATCCCGCTCGGCGTCCGAGTAGACGTACTCGTGTTCCGCGTTGGACCACTTGAGCCGGTACAGCGGCGGCTGGGCCAGGTACACGTGCCCGTTCTCGATCAGGGGGCGCATGTACCGGAACAGCACGGTCAGCAGCAGGGTGCAGATGTGCTTGCCGTCGACGTCGGCATCGGCCATGAGCACGATCTTGTGGTAGCGCAGCTTCCCCGGGTCGAAGTCCTCGCCGATTCCGGTACCGAACGCGGTGATCAGGGCCTCGACCTCGCGGTTGCCCAGCGCCTTGTCGAGGCGGGCACGCTCGACGTTGAGGATCTTGCCGCGCAGCGGGAGGATCGCCTGGTTGTAAGGGTTGCGGCCGCGGACGGCCGAACCGCCGGCCGAGTCTCCCTCGACGATGTAGATCTCGCACTCATCGGGCTTGTTCGACTGGCAGTCCTTGAGCTTGCCGGGCATCGAGTTCGACTCGAGCAGACCCTTGCGCCGGGTCGCCTCGCGTGCCTTGCGTGCCGCCAGGCGGGCCTGGGAGGCCTGGATCGCCTTGCGGATGATGTCCCTGGCCTCGTTCGGGTGGGCGTCCAGCCAGTCCGCGAGCTGTTCGTTGACCACCTGCTGCACAAAGGTCTTCGCCTCGGTGTTGCCCAGCTTGGTCTTCGTCTGTCCTTCGAACTGCGGCTCGCCGAGCTTGACGGAGATCACCGCGGTCAGTCCTTCGCGGACGTCGTCGCCGGTGAGGTTGTCCTCCTTCTCCTTGAGGATGCCCTTGGCGCGCGCGTACCGGTTGACCAGCGAGGTCAGTGCGGCACGGAAGCCCTCCTCATGCGTACCGCCCTCGGTGGTGGAGATGGTGTTCGCATAGGTGTGCACGGACTCGGAGTAGGCGTTGGTCCACTGCATGGCGATTTCGAGTGAGATCCGCCGGTCGGTGTCCTCGGACTCGAAGTCGATGATGTCGGGGTGCACGATCTCGACCCTCTTGGTCGAGTTCAGGTACTTCACATAGTCGGTCAGACCCGCGTCGTACTTGTAGGTGACGGTGTGGAACTGCCGCTCGGTCGTCACGCCGTCCTCGTCGGCCTCGGCCTGCTCCCCGGTCACCTCGTCCCCGGTGTCCGTGTGTCCCGGGCGCTCGTCGGTCAGCGAGATGGCCAGGCCCTTGTTCAGGAACGCCATCTGCTGGAAGCGCGAGCGCAGCGTCTCGAAGTCGTACACGGTGGTCTCGAAGATGTCGCCGTTGGCCCAGAACGTCACGGTCGTCCCCGTGGCGTCCGTCTCCTCGCCCTGGGCGATCGGCGCCTGCGGCACACCATCGGCATAGCGCTGCCGCCACACATGACCCTGTCGGCTGACCTCGACGTCCAGTCGCCGCGAGAGAGCGTTCACCACGGACACCCCGACCCCGTGCAGACCACCCGAGACGGCGTATCCGCCGCCGCCGAACTTTCCTCCGGCGTGCAGAACGGTCAGAACCACCTCGACCGCAGGCTTGCCCTCGCTCTTGACGATGTCGACGGGGATGCCGCGACCGTTGTCGACGACGCGCACGCCTCCGTCGGCCAGAAGCGTCACCTCGATGTGGTCGCAGTAGCCGGCGAGTGCCTCGTCCACAGAGTTATCCACAACCTCGTAGACGAGGTGGTGCAAGCCGCGTTCTCCGGTGGACCCGATGTACATGCCCGGACGCTTGCGCACCGCCTCGAGGCCTTCGAGCACCGTGATGTTGCTGGCGTCATAGGTGGCGTTGTCCCCGGGCTGCGAGGAACTCGACGAACCGGACTCGGGCTGCAGGTCTGTCACGGGTCGGGCTCTCCTTGACGTTGCGCGCGGTCAGACTCCGGTGCGGAGCTCGGCCGCTACGCCGTTCGATGGTGGTCGGATCCAGGCTGGGAATCGGCAATCGCTCCGTGCCGGGAACACGTGGTTCTTCGTCGTGTCCTGACATGGCCCGACATCCGAGGGTCAACCGTCCCAGTCTACCCGGAATCGGCGCGGAACCATGGATTCACGGATGTTATCCACAGGTTTTCGCACAGCTCTGGGTAGGGGCCACACACCAAGCCGTGTCATTCACCCGCGCCCGGCCGCCATCGTCGGCTCAGCCGTAGGTGTCCCGCGGTCCGCGGCCGGGAACCGTACGCCGGCCCTTGCGGAAGCTGGGGCCGGCAGGACCGGTCACGATCACCGCCTCGACCACCCCCTCGCCCACCTCGGCGGCCAGACGCGTGAGCAGCTGGGGGACCAGCAGCCGCAGCTGGGTCGCCCAGGCGGTCGAGTCGGTGCCCACCCGCAACGTGTGCTCGTCAAAGCTCAATGGCTCGCAGTGGTCCGCGATCTCATCACCCACCACCTCGCGCCACCGGCCGATCACCCCGCCGACGGAGACCTCGTCGACCCAGCCCCGCTGCCGCAGCAGCGCACCCATCGCCGCGCCGAACAGCTGGGGGTCGCGCGCCGATCCCGTCCGCGCCGTGTCGGTACCGGAGACCGTCCGGTGCGGCGCCCCGGGGCGCAGGCCACGGGCGCGCGCCGCCGCCTTCGCCCGGTTCAGCGTGTCCCTGGCCACCTGGGCCGGATCCGTCAGCTCGACCCGATCACGCAGCGGTCGCCAGTCCGTGTCGTCCGAGGGCCTCTCCTCGTCACAGGACACGTCGCGCCGTCCCGTCCATGACATCCGTCCGGGTGCCGCTCAGCTCGTCGGGCACATCCTCGGGCACAGCCGCGGTGACCAGCACCTGACGTGCTCCGGCCACCAGGGTGGCAAGGCGTCGACGTCGCCGGGCGTCGAGCTCAGCGAAGACGTCGTCGAGGATCAGCACGGGCTCGCCGTCGTCCCGGTCGTCGAACCACAGATCGTCCTCAAGGCCGTCACCGGTCATCAGCCGGTACGACCCGAGCCGCAGCGCCAGGGCGAAGGACCACGACTCGCCGTGGCTCGCATAGCCCTTCGCCGGCAGGTCCCCGAGCACGAGCAGCAGGTCGTCGCGATGCGGGCCGACCAGACAGACCCCGCGTTCGATCTCCTTGGGCCGCAGCCGGGCCATCACCTCCAGCAGCTGCGCCTCGAGCAGCGCCGGGGTGGGGTGTTCGGTCGCAGGTGAGTCCTCGGCGTCCAGCGCTGCGGCGAGCGAGGAGCGGTAGCGGACGGTGGCCGTCCCCTGTCCGGCGCTGACTTCGTCGTACGCCGCGCTGACCTGGGGAGACAGCGCCCGCACGAGCCGGTGCCGGGCCGTGACGATCTCAGCGCCGAGCGCCGCGAGCTTGCCGTCCCATACGTCCAGCGTGCGCAGGTCGACCGACCTGCGCCCTGCTCCGGTCGCGGACTTGAGTAACGCCGATCGTTGCCGTAGCACACGGTCGTAGTCCGCCAGCACTGCACTCATCCGCGGTGCCATGAGCACCGTGAGCTCGTCCAGAAACCGGCGTCGGCCGTCCGGGTCTCCCTTGACGAGGGCAAGGTCCTCAGGGGCGAAGACCACGGTGCGCAGGATGCCAAGCACGTCACGCGCCCTGGTGGGCGATCCTCGGTTGATCCTGGCCCTGTTGGACTTGCCGGGAACGAGCTGCAGCTCAACCGTGCTCGCCCGCTCACCACGCACGACCCGGGTGCGGATCAGCGCCTGCTCGGCTCCGGCACGTATGAGCGCGGTGTCGCTGGGCACGCGGTGCGAGGACAGGGTGGCGACGTACGCCACCGCCTCGACAAGGTTCGTCTTGCCCTGTCCGTTCGGCCCAACCAGGGCATTGATCCCCGGCTCGAGCTCGAGGTCGACCTCGCGGTAGGACCGGAAGTCGCGAAGCGAGAGGTGCGAGACGTACATCGCGGCCCGCTGGTCAGCCGGCGAATCGGATGGGGACCAGCAGATAGCGGTAGTGACGGGAGTCCTCGCCGTCCAGCGAGTCCTGTCCGGTGAACTCGACCGGCTTGTTCGGATGTGTGAAGCTCATCCGCACGAAGTCCGTGCCCAGTGCGCCGAGCCCGTCCAGCAGGAACGTCGGGTTGAAGGCCACGGTGATCTCGTCCCCGACGAGCAGGGCCTCAATCGCTTCCGAGGCCTGAGCATCGTCGCCCTGCCCGGCGTTGAGCACCACCTGTCCGTCTGTGAACGTCAGCCGGATCGGCGTGTTCCGCTCGGCGACGAGCGCGACACGCTTGCTCGCCTCGATCAGCGACTGGGTCGAGACAACCGCATGGATCGGCGTCTCGTCCGGGAACAGTCGCCGTACCGGCGGGTAGTCCCCGTCGACGAGCTGTGAGGTGGTGTGGCGGCCACCGGCCTCAAAGCCGATCAGATCCACTCCGGCGCCTGTGGACAGGGCCACCGCAATGTCGCTCGACGCGCCGAACGACTTGGCCACGTCCGACAGGGTGCGTGCCCGCACCAGTGCGGCAACCGAGATGTCTGGCCGCCCCGGGTGCCAGACAAGCTCACGCAGCGCGAGCCGGTACCGGTCCGTGGCCAGCAAGGTGATCCGCTCGCCCTCGATCTCCACGCGCACGGCGGTCAGCAGCGGCAAGGTGTCGTCCCTGCTTGCGGCGACCGAGACCTGTGCGACGGCTGTGGTCAGCTCATCCCCGGAGACGGTGCCGATGTGCTCGGGCATGGCAGGCAGGTCGGGGTACTCCTCGACCGGCATGGTCAGGAGCGTGAAACGGCTCGCCCCGCACACCACGCTCACCTTGGTGCCGTCGAGCTCGACGTCAACGGGCTTGGCGGGCAGGGACCGCGAGATCTCCGCAAGCAGCCGGCCCGAGACGAGCACCTCCCCCGCCTCCGAGACATCGGCGGGAACGTCCGAGAGTGCCGAGACCTCGTAGTCGAAGGTCGACAGTCGCAAGGAGCCGGTCGTGTCCGCACTGATGCGTATCCCGGCCAGCACCGGCGCCGGCGGCCTGGTGGGCAGGGTTCGGGCGGTCCAGGTGACGGCCTCGGCCAGGACGTCTCGTTCGACGCGGAACTTCATCAGCCATCCTTCGCTGCTCGTGACCCGGGGTGGTCCGGCACAGAGGGGACCACGTCGAACCCTACGCGAACCACACGACCACGGTCACCTCGGGTCAGGCGTGGGTCACGATCGGGTCGATCGGTCCCAGATGACGGTGTGTGGATGTGTGATGGAAGAAGGGTTCATCGTCGTCATCGCCGTTGTGCACTGTGTGGAAATCACATGAAAGTGCTGGCCAGCGTGTGGTTCGGGGTGTGTATGGGCGTGTGTGCGGTTCGACGGTTCGTGTCATTTCGCGGTGGACGGGCGAAGGGCTCGCTGGCGCGGTCCACCGGTATGGGGTGTCTCCTCCACACGACAACCGGTGGTCGTCCACCGCTATCCACAGGGTTGTGCACAGGTGTGGGTTTCATCCCATCTCAGCCGCGGTGCTCCTGCTTGATTCTGCTTGTCAGCTCAGTGACCTGGTTGTACGTCGAACGTCGTTCAGCCATCTGTGCACCGATCTTGCGGTTGGCGTGCATGACGGTGGTGTGGTCACGGCCGCCGAACTGCTGGCCGATCTTCGGCAGGGACAGGTCGGTGAGCTCGCGGCACAGATACATCGCGATCTGACGAGCGGTGACCAGAACGCGTGAGCGCGAGGTGCCGCACAGGTCGTCGATCGTCAGACCGAAGTAGGCCGCCGTCTGCGCGATCACGCTTGCGGCAGTGATCTGCGAGGCGTCGTCGTCGGTGATCAGGTCCTTGAGCACGATTTCGGCCAGGGCGAGATCGACCTGCTGCCGATTGAGGTTGGCGAAGGCGGTGACCCGGATGAGTGCACCCTCGAGCTCGCGGATGTTGGTCGAGATCTTCGAGGCGATGTACTCGAGCACGTCGTCCGGCGCGGCCAGGTTCTCGCCCATCGCCTTCTTGCGCAGGATCGCGATGCGGGTTTCGAGGTCGGGCGGTTGTACGTCGGTCAGCAGACCCCACTCGAACCGGGAGCGGAGCCTGTCCTCGAAGCCGTTGAGCTGCTTGGGCGGGAGGTCGGAGGTGATCACGACCTGCTTGTTGGCGTTGTGCAGGGCGTTGAAGGTGTGGAAGAACTCCTCCA
>JBQGOU010000054.1:7292-13344 GCA_052086865.1 Cellulomonadaceae bacterium | reverse complement strand
CTGGACACCCGTCGCTCCGGACGGTGTCCGCACCCGCCGGATGAACGCCATCTGCCCAACCTACCCGGGCGCCTTGGTGCGTGAAACGAACCCGACACCAACACATCGCCCCAGGTCACACGGGTACGACCTCAAGAATCCCGCTCAAGTGAGCAAACTCAGGCCCGACGGCGCCGTGCAGTTACGGCTCGGCGTGGCCTGAGTGAGAACAGCAGTGGACTCGCCACGGGTCGAATGACGGGTGAGGCATCCTCAGGTGGTGCCCGGGCGCCAACGCTCCGACGCACGAACAAGCATCCATGTCGCGGCTGAGGCCGCGACGGCAGCGACCACCAACGGGGTGACCAGAGTCGCGAGAACTGTTCCGGCTGGCAGCCGGCCACCCATCGACTCGGTGAGAAACGGACTCGCAATGATGACGCTAGTGATCGTTGCGACCACGGTCGCGGTGGTGACTGGCAGCAGCGTTCGCCACCAAGCGACCGCTGCATAGTTTCGTCTTCGAGCACCGAGCGCGGCCCATCCGCCCATCTGCGTGGAGATCGCCGCGGAAGCTGTCACAAAAGAACCTGCCACGGCCATGGCGAGCGTGAATGCGGCGAATGAGCCGAAGAACCCCACCCATCGGGCTTTGGCGCGCGAATCCTGACCCGACGCGATCCACGAGTCGGCGAGTCCTTCTGCTCGAGGTGCCGGTGCCGCGATCTGTGCGAGCGCATAGTTGATCGAATCGACATCGATACGCGCGCCTGTTGTGGAGACCGCCGACCACGAGCTAGCGCCATCATCGGGAACGCCGACCAGGTTCACCGAATCTACAGGGTCTGCATAGAGCGCCGTCGCGCCGACCAGGCTGGCATAGGAGATGACCGCGGGCGACAGAGCTGCGATGTTTTGAGGTTCGCGCGTCGTGCACGACATGCCGAGACTCTCGATCGCGGGGCACTCACCGGTGACGCTGGTCCTGCCATCGGGACCTGGGTCAGTACGGAGGAGGAAGGGGGCGGCAAACTCTGCGACCGCGTCGAGGACTCGCACTCCGACATCGCCCTCTGGGACCTCTATGGCGACGACACGCCCAGAGACCCGCTCGTCAAGCGCTATCGCACCGAGTGTCATCGACCCGAGCTTGCTGGTCCAGAGCTGCACCTGACCCGTGAGCAGTATCGCGACGACGAGAGCCGCCGTCATTCTCGCGGCGCTGCGAGGCAAGGACAGCGAGGTTCGAGCCGCTGCGAGAACACCGGGTGCGCCACGCCGGCGTGCGATGCCAAGCGCGCCACGGGCAAGGAGACTCGTCACGGCGGAGACAAAGCCGGGAAGGCTGAACACCAAGGCGACAATGACGCAGTAGTAGACCAGGGCCTGCACCGACTCGTTCTCGAAACGCGTCAGATTCACGAGCATCGTCCCCGAAGCGACGACAACGGGAACGATCACCATGTGTCGCATGCCCGCAGGTCTCGTCGCAGCGGCCGGACGCGTAGTCCCAGCGGTTCGCCGATCTCGGTTGAGGAGCACGGTGATCACCAGGCTGAGCGCTGCGCCGCATAGCGCGGCCAGCGCAAATGTGGGCCACACCGCGCGCGCGTCGCGCGCCTGAAGCGTGTAACCGACGCCTGGCAGGGTGACGTCGCCCCCGAGCAACAATGCAGCCACACCAAAGCCGCCAGCGACCGAGCCGAAAGCCCAAGGACCGAGTAGATCGCCAAGCAGGAGCACCACTCGATCACGCCAACGAGCGCCCAGCACGGCAAGAAGCGCGAGACGATAGTCGCGAGCTTCCGCACCTATACGAGCCGCCACGGCGACAAGGACGAGCGCCGGCACGAGCGCGAACGCACCGTACAGAATGAGGAACACACTCAGTGGCGCTGTGTTGAGCGATGAGCCCAGCGTGCCAAAGTCTCGTCCATGAGCTTGGCCATATCCGACGATCTCGAAGCCTTGGTCCCATAGCATCTCCACATCGGGGCGCGGGCGAACATAGACCAGTCGCTCTGCTGCGTCGGTCAGTCCGTCTGGTTCAACTTGCGCCTCGATTCTCGTACCTAACGAGTCGAGCAGAGCGCTGAAAGCGGGGTCGTCGGCGACGGCCGGGGAGACCACGAGTCCGCCCGGCTCGGGCCACGAGTCGACACCCGCCGGAAGCGGAGCGTCGTCGATCCGCGGTTCCATCACGACGACCGAGACATACCGACCATCGGCAAAGTAGACCCGATCGCTCCACCAAGCCCGTGACTGCTCCGTCGAAACTGCGACAATCGGTGTCCTGGCTATGTCTCTCGCGGCGCGGGCGTCGTACGTCGTCACCACGAGCGCGGCACCTACGGACACGAGGACGAGGACTGCGGCGGCCACCGCAACCATAATGCGCGCTGTGCCCGCCGTCGCGGACCCGTGAGCAATGGCGCGACCGACGCCGTTGAGCAACCGCATTCGTTCTCGTGTCGCATAGGTCGACCGTCCACGAGCGCTCACGTCGTACGGCTCCACAATCTACCGTCGCACAGCTCAAGTCGCTGGTCGCCTCGGGCGGCGATCTGGTCGTCGTGTGTGACGACGACCAGGCCGGCTCCGCGTGCCGCCGAAACTGCGAAGATGAGGTCAGCCACATTGGTGCGTGTCTGCATATCAAGCGCACCCGTTGGTTCGTCCGCCAGGATCAGAGAAGGCCCATTGATCAATGCCCTCGCAACGGCGGTTCGCTGACGTTCTCCTCCGGAGAGGTCCCTTGTCAGTGTGCCGTCCGTGGGCACCTCGAGTTCGTCGAGCAGGGCCTGTGCACGGGCGAAAGCAGTGGCCGCCGTCGCCCGCTCCAGCAGTCCCGCAACGGCGACATTCTCGAGAGGAGTGAGCTCACCCAGCAACTCAGAACCTTGGAACACAGTACCGATCTGCGTGCGACGCAACCGCGCCACCGTGCGGCGGCTCGCGCGCGACATGCTCACCCCTGCGACGGTGATGTTGCCCCGCCGCGGTCGAATCATGCCAAGAATAGTGGCGAGCATCGTCGACTTCCCGCTGCCCGACGGTCCTGCGAGCGTCGCACTTGTCCCTGATTCCACCATGAGATCGACGCCGTCGAGAATGGTGCGACGCCCCAGGTCGACCCGCAGGTCGCGAACCTCAAGAGCCAGTGTGGAAGCCGACATTCAGAGTTCCCGCCTCGTGCACGGTGCGCCGACGCAGCCGGCCGACGCACCGTGGCACAATTCAGAGGAAGTTCTCACTTTCGCCAGGAATCACACTCGTCGGGCTGAAACGAGCGATCCTGGCACGCCTTGAGTCCTACCACCTTCGTGCCGCTCGAGGAAGCCGTGGCACCGTACCCCGAGTTGTTGTTCAGTCGGCGGTCGGCCGTGTCGCCAGAGCGGCGGTACATCACGTATACGCCCTGATCGTTTCCGAGCGTATCCTTGATGTTCACTGTGCCGCTGGTGGAACCGGACCGCCACGCGTGCCCCCCGTCACGTACGAGTCCAGGTCGGCTTGTGCGCTGGAGGCTCCCGAGAGCAGCAGTGCAGCAGTCAAGAATCCGACAGCATAGCGCTTTCTCATGTTCTTCCCCCTATTTTTCACTCGCACCCATTGTCCTGGCAGGACGAGCGTAGCGACAGTTCTTGGCGGGGGGCAAGGCCCCGCGTCGACTCACGAGAAGTGCCCGCGAAACGACTTCTTTGCCTCATGGATGGACGCCCCACCTCGAGCAGCGTGTCTTGGACGAGGAAGGGGCTGGCGGTCCGGACGTGAGGCATGGGACTGACGGCGACGCACAGGCAGGCGGTCATTCGGCAGGCGCAACGAAGTAGACCAAGCAAGCATCTCGACATGAGGCGACAGGGGCGCTGCCGAGCGGTATACATCACCGACCCGCTCTAAGAATTCGTCCCGCATTCCCCGGCCGGAGTGGGCTCCTGCAGGCACCAGGCCGCCAGAAGAAGAGCGGGTACTTACGCGTCGGCTGCGACAAGGTCGACCACCTCGCCGGCAAGAACCTGCGCGATCAGCGGATCGTCGATCTGCTCCAGGGAGGCCACCCGGGTCAGGCCGGGCTGGGGGCCGACCGGGGCGTGGCCGCGCACCGCGATCGTGCGCGCGCCCGAGGCGAGCGCCGAGGCCACCCCCGGCGGGGAGTCCTCGATGGCGAGGCACTCGGTCACCTCGACGCCCAGGGCCTGGGCGGCGCGCAGGTAGGCCTCGGGATGCGGCTTGCCCTGATCGACCTCGTCGCCCGTGACCGTCACCGCGAAGGATCCGGCCGGTGCTGCGGCGACCAGGTGCCGGGCGAGGGAGCCGTAGGACATCGTCACAAGGGCGCATGGCACCCCGGCTGCGGCGAAACGGTCGAGGAGCTCGAGCGCACCCGGCTGCCACGGCATGCGCGCCGCCAGCTGGGTGCCCACAGCGTCGATGAGCTCCTCGATGATCTGAGGCACCTCAAGCGGCACGCCGTGGGCCTGGAGGATCCCGGCGCTGCTCTCGAGGGCGTGGCCGACCAGGCCGAGCCCGTCCGCGGTCGTCCAGCGCCCGCCGAAGCGTTCGACCAGCCGGGCCTCGGCAGCGATCCAGTACGTCTCGGAGTCGATGAGCGTGCCGTCCATGTCCCACAGGACGGCGGCGGGAAGGCGGGCGGGGGCGGGATACGGGTCGTGGGAGGTCATCGAGACCCGATCTTAACGGCGACCGCCCCTCGGGCCGACCGGCACGCAGGGTCGGCCACGACCTAGTGTGGGGGCATGACGAGCACACCGGACGACGAACCGGTTATCACCGGCGCCGTGATGCTGGCCGCCTTCGAGGGATGGAACGACGCCGGCAGCGCCGCGTCCGCAGCCATGGCATACCTCATCGACGTCTGGGACGCCGAGAAGATCGGCGAGCTCGATCCCGAGGAGTTCCACGACTTCCAGGTCAACCGCCCGGTCTCGACGATCGACGCGGATGGACGCCGGGACGTGACGTGGCCTGCCACGACGATCTACCGGGCGGCGCACCCGACGACGGGCCAGCAGGTGCTGCTCGTGCACGGCATCGAACCGTCGATGCGCTGGCGCACGTACTGCACGCAGCTGCTCGACCAGTGCACGGACCTGTCCGTGAGCGCTCTGATCACGCTCGGCGCGCTGCTGGCCGACGTCCCGCACACCCGCCCGATCCCCGTGTCGGCCACAAGCACCGACCCCTCGCTGCAGGCGTTGCTGGACATCGAGCCGAGCAGCTACGAGGGACCGACCGGCATCGTGGGGGTGCTGCAGCACATGGCCGACGAGCGCCGGGTCCGCACCCTCGCGCTGTGGGCGGCGGTGCCGCACTACGTCGCGCACCCGCCCTCGCCCAAGGCCACGCTGGCGATTCTCGTGCGCATCGAGGAGCTGCTCGGCACGTCGATCCCGCTGGGCGACCTCCCCGACGAGGCCGAGGCCTGGCAGCTCGGCGTCGACGAGCTCGCGTCCGAGGATGCTGAGATCGCCGAGTACGTCGCCAAGCTCGAGGAGGCGAAGGACACCGCCGAGCTGCCCGAGGCCAGCGGCGAGGCCATCGCCCGGGAGTTCGAGCGC
Source organism: Cellulomonadaceae bacterium (assembly GCA_052086865.1). Classification (GTDB taxonomy): domain Bacteria; phylum Actinomycetota; class Actinomycetes; order Actinomycetales; family Cellulomonadaceae; genus Flavimobilis. Next base: position 7,783 of record JBQGOU010000054.1, on the reverse strand, counting down.
TTCCTACGCCGCCGGGACCGTGGAACGGACGCCTGACCCGATCCGTGGCAGGCTGGGGTGATGGATCTGCGCATCTTCACCGAGCCCCAGCAGGGCGCCAGCTACGAGGACCAGCTCGCCGTCGCCCGCGCCGCCGAGACGTTGGGCTACAGCGCGTTCTTCCGCTCCGACCACTATGTGCGAATGGGTGACGGCAGTCCCCTGCCGGGCCCGACGGACGCCTGGACCACCCTGGCCGGGCTGGCCCGCGAGACCTCCACGATCCGCCTGGGCACGCTCGTCACCTCCGCGACGTTCCGCCTGCCCGGCGTGCTGGCGATCCAGGTGGCACAGGTGGACGAGATGTCCGGCGGGCGCGTCGAGCTCGGCCTGGGTGCCGGCTGGTTCGAGCGTGAGCATGCGGCCTACGGCATCCCGTTCCCGGCCAAGCGCTTCGGCCTGCTGACCGAGCAGCTCGAGATCCTCACCGGTCTGTGGGGCACCCCGCTCGA
>JBQGOU010000054.1:0-7282 GCA_052086865.1 Cellulomonadaceae bacterium | reverse complement strand
CCGGACGCGGTCGCGCCGGGCCGGTTCTCTCCCTGGGGCACCCCGCTCGAGGAGACCTTCTCCTACGCCGGCCGCCACTACACCCTGGCCGACTGCCCGGCGCTGCCCAAGCCGGTCCAGCGCTCTCCTCTCGACCCCTCGTGCGCCGGGGTGCCGATCATCGTGGGCGGACACGGACCACGGCGCACCCCCGCGCTCGCCGCGACCTTCGGCGCCGAGTACAACGCGGCGTTCGCCCCGCTTGCGGAGATCCCTGACCGTTTCGCCCGCGTCCGCGCCGCATGCGCGGAGGTGGAACGCGACCCGGATGAGCTCGTCTACTCGGTGGCGCTCGTGCTGTGCGCGGGCCGAGACGAGGCCGAGGTCGCCCGCCGCGCCGCGGCCATCGGGCGCGAGCCCGCCGAGCTGCGGGAGAACGGCGTCGCCGGCACCGTGCCCGAGGTGATCGACACGCTGGGACGGCTGGCCGAGATGGGCGTGCAGCGCACGTACCTCCAGGTGCTGGACCTGGCGGACCTCGACCACCTCGACCTGGTGGCCCGTGAGGTCATGCCGCACCTGTAGGCGCATGCCGGGCGGCGGCGCAGGCGCGCCTCGGCCGGCAGGTCACAGGCCCCGTCGGGTCACAGGCCCTGTCCGCGCGCGGCGAGCACCTCACCCAGAAGGTCCACGCGGTCCGTCACGATGCCGTCGACCCCGAGGTCGAGCAGCCGCTCCATGTCGGCACGGTCGTTGACGGTCCACACGTGCACGGGCACCCCCGCCGCATGTGCCTGCGCCACCGCGCGACGGGTGAGAACCCGCAGACGGCCATAGCGTTCGGGCACCTGCAGGCAGTCGACCCCGGCCAGCACGCGCCGCGCGGCGCCGGTCCCCCACTGTCCGGCGGCGACGAACCGCGCCATCGTGCCGATGCCGGCCGAGGTCGCCGTCGGGCGGCTGAGCCCGTCAAGCACCGCGCGGCGGCGCGCATCGGAGAAGGAGGCGATGCACACGCGGTCGTGGGCGGCGAAGCGCTCGATCGTCTCGATCGTCGGGCCGATTGCCGCGGCGGCCTTCACGTCGACGTTGACCCGTAGATCGGGCCACCGCTCGAGGAGGTCCGCGAACAGCGGGATGGGTTCGGCTCCCCCGATCCGCGCCTGGCGCACGGTGTCCCACGGCAGCGCGGCGATCGTTCCCGTGCGGTCGGTGACCCGGTCCAGGACCTGGTCGTGGAACGCCACCAGGACGCCGTCGGCGGTGGCGTGCACGTCCGTCTCGACGTAGTGGCACCCGAGCCCGACGGCGGCCTCGAAGGCCGCCATGGAGTTCTCCAGACCCTGGGGACTGAAGCCGCGGTGCGCAAGCGCCACGACGCCCTCGTGGTCGAGGAAGCCCATGGTTACAGCGCCACCCCGAGCAGCGCCTGCACGGTCCGCGCCACGAGGCCGGGGGCGTCGGGGTACGACCCGCTCGGCGCGGCGCTGAGCGCATCCTCGGCCCAGGCGTCGACGGCGGCCAGGGCACGCGGGGCGTCGAGGTCCTCGGCCAGGGCGGCCCGGACCTGGGCGAGCAGCAGGTCCGCCGCAGGGCCGGCGGTGGCGCCGGCGGCGGCGCGCCAGCGGTCCAGGCGCGCCGCGGCGTCCTCCAGGCCCTCCTCGAACCACTCCCACGGCTCACGGTAGTGGTGGGACAGGACTGCGAGCCGCACCGCCATGGGGTCCACGCCGCGTTCCAGCAGCCGGGAGACCAGCACGAGGTTGCCGCGGGACTTGCTCATCTTCTCGCCCTGGTAGGCCACGAGGGCGGCGTGCGCATTGGTGTGCGCGCACCGGCCCTGCGCCAGGCGCCGGGCGTGCGAGGAGGTCATCTCGTGATGCGGGAAGACGAGGTCCGCCCCGCCCGCCTGGACGTGCAGGTCCCCGGTGAGCCCGAGCGCGGCGATCACGGCGCACTCGATGTGCCACCCGGGCCGGCCTGTGCCGAGAGCGCCGCCGTCCCAGTGTGGTTCGCCCGGGCGTTCGCGCCGCCACAGCAGCGGGTCGAGGGCGTCACGCTTGCCGGGCCGGTCGGGATCGCCGCCGCGCTCGGCGAACAGCTCGAGCATGTGACTGCGGTCGAGTCGTGAGACCTCCCCGAACCGGTCGTCGACGCTCAGGTCCGCGTACACGTCACCGAGCTCGGGGTGTTCGCCGCCGGCGCCGGGCGGCAGCGGCACCCGGTACGCGGCGCCGGAGTCCAGCAGCTCGCGCACGGCCGCGGCCACCTGGGGCACGGTCTCGACGGCACCCAGATACGTCTGGGGCGGCACGACGCCGAGGGCGGTCATGTCGCGCGCGTACAGCGCGGTCTGCTCGCGCGCCAGGTCGCGCCAGTCGACGCCCGTCGCCTCGGCGCGCTCGAGCAAGGGGTCGTCGACGTCGGTCACGTTCGAGACGTAGGTCACCTCCAAGCCCGCATCGCGCCACACACGGACCAGCAGGTCGAAGGCGAGGTAGGTGGCGGCGTGCCCGATGTGCGTGGCGTCGTACGGCGTCACGCCGCACACGTACAGGCCGGCCGTGGGGCCGGTGGCAGGGGCGTGCACGGTCCCCGTCGAGCTGTCGAAGACCCGGACGGTCGGAGCGGTGCCGGGAAGGAGCGGAATCTGCGGAGCGGGCCAGGCGTGCACCGGGTCAGCCTAACCGGACCGCGCCGGCGCGGACGTCGCTCATGCGAGCTCCGCCCCGGCCAGCGGGCTCAGAACGCCGGTGAGTAGCAGCACGAGCACGACCCCGGCCAGGGCGATCCGGTAGATCACGAAGGGCTTGTAGCTGAAGGTCGACACGATGCGCAGGAACGCGATGATCACGAAGTACCCGACGACGAACGCCACGACCGTGGCCAGCAGGGTCGCCCCGATGCTCGGCGTTCCGGGCGTGCCGAAGTCGTCCAGCGAGCCGATCAGCTTGTACAGGCCCGAGCCGAGCACCGCGGGGATGGCCAGCAGGAAGGAGTAGCGCGCGGCGGCCTCGCGGGTGTAGCCCATAAGCAGCCCTGCGGTGATGGTTCCGCCCGAGCGGGACACCCCGGGGATCAGCGCAAGTGCCTGGGCGAAGCCGAACAGGACGGCGTGCTTGGCCGTGATGTGGTCCAGCTCGCGGCGCTTGCGGCCCACCCGGTCCGCCCAGCCCAGCAGCAGACCGAACACGGCGAGGGTGAGAACCGTCAGGTACAGGTTGCGAAAGCCGCGGTCGATCGAGTCCTCGAAGGCCAGACCCAGCACGACGATGGGCACCGAGCCCAGGGCGATCCACCACGCCATCCGCGCATCGGGGTCCTTGGCGCCCAGCCGCGCGCTGCGGGAGGTGCCGTTCTTCCCGCTCACCGCACGCCACCAGGCCCGGCAGATCCGGGCGATGTCACGCCGGAAGTACAGCAGCACCGCCGTCTCGGTGCCGATCTGGGTGATGGCGGTGAACGCCGAGCCGGGATCGGACGATCCGATCAACTCCCCGACGATCCGCAGGTGCGCGGAGGAGGAGATGGGGAGGAACTCGGTCAGTCCCTGGACGATACCGAGCACAAGGGCTTCCCACAGACTCATGGGAGCAGACTCTACGCGCCGCGGGGACCGGTTCAGGGCAGGGGCACACCAGTCGGTCGCTCGTGCCCGAGTACCCTTCCCCTCATGGAATCGCGACACCTCGGCCGGACCGGTCTGCACGTCTCGGCGATCGGGCTCGGCACGATGACCTGGGGGCGCGACACCGACGACCTCGACGCCGCGGAGCAGCTGCGCGACTTCGTGGAGGCGGGCGGAACGGTCCTCGACACCGCGGCGTCCTACTCAGGCGGCGCGAGCGAGGAGCTGCTCGGGTCGATGCTCGGCCCCGTCGTGGACCGCCGGGACGTGGTGCTGTGCACCAAGGGCGGTGTGCGGTCCACCTCGACGGGCAACGTGGTCGACGCGAGCCGCGGCTCCCTACTCGACTCCCTCGACGCCTCACTGGCGCGGCTCGGCACCGACCACGTCGACGTGTTCTGGGTGCAGGCCCCCGATGCGCATGCGCCACTCGAGGAGACGTTGCAGGCCCTTGCCCTCGCCGTGCGCAGCGGCCGCACCCGGTACGTGGGGCTGGCCAACCACCCCGGCTGGCAGACCGGCTACGCGGCCGCGCTGCTGCACGAGGCGCAGCTCGAGCTCGCCGGCGTGCAGGTGGAGTACTCGCTGCTGGAGCGCGGGATCGAGCGGGAGGTGCTGCCCGCGGCGCGATCGCTGGGCGCCGGGGTGGTCGCCTGGTCACCGCTGGGCCGGGGCGTGCTCACCGGCAAGTACCGGCGGTCCATCCCGGCCGACTCCCGTGGGGCGTCGGCCCACCTGGCGGGCTTCGTCCAGCCCTATCTCACCGCTGAGGCCACCGCCGTCGTCGAGGCGGTGTGCACCGCCGCCGAAGGACTGGGCCGCTCACCCCTGGACGTGGCCCTGTCCTGGGTGCTTGGCAAGGTCTCCACGGCGCTTGTGGGCGCGCGGACCCCGGCCCAGCTACGCGAGTCCCTGGCCGCGTCCCAGAACCCGTTGCCCCCCGAACTGGTCGAGGCGCTCGACGAGATCAGCGCACCCGCCGTCGGCTACCCCGAGCAGCGCTGAGGGGTCAGCCGCGACCTGGGTCGACCAGGTCGCCGAGGTCGTCGTCGCTCAGGCCCTCGAGGTCGTCGGCGGTGTCGTCGTCGTCCGAGTCGTCGTCATCATCGTCCGTGTCGTCGTCCGAGTCGTCGTCCGAGTCGTCATCGTCGTCGTCCTCCTCGTCGTCCTCCTCGGCGAGGTAGAACGGGAGCGCCTCGCCGTGCACGGTCGCAATCGCGTCGTCGTACACCTCGAACGCGTCGGCCAGCACGTAGTACGCGTCGTCCACCGACGGGTCATCGTCACCCCGGCGCGCCTGCACAGCATTGAGGTGCGCCTCGAAGGCGACGACGAGACGGTCGAGAGCGGCACGCGGATCGGTCATACCCTGACGTTAACCCTCACGGGTGCACAATGGCAGTCTTCGACGCGGCGCAATCGCTGCGGCGAGACGAATCGTTACCAGGTCGGCGAGCGAAGAACGCAGGTGAGGCAGTGGCCCAGGCGCGAACCCGAGCATCGGAGTACGAGTACCGGGTCGTGCGGCTGCCGCCCTCGCTGAGCAACGGCGAGGCGCGCCGCTACCTGACCGACGAGGCCGAGTACGGTCGCTGGGAGCTTGCGCGCTCCTCCGTGTTCGTCGGCGGGGAGCGCCGGGTGTGGCTGCGCCGGCGCATCATCCGAGTGCGCAGCACGCTCTGACGGGCTCGACTCCCGCCTCGCAGACCTCGCGCCGCAGACCTCGCGGCGCCGGCGGTCAGGCCTCGCGCAGCAGCCGGTCCAGCACGCGGACCCCGAATCGCAGGGACTCGATCGGCACGCGCTCGTCCACGCCGTGGAACATACCCGGGAAGTCGAGCCCGGCCGGCAGGCGCAGCGGCACGAAACCGTAGCCGCGGATCCCCAGCCGCGCCAGCGACTTGTTGTCCGTGCCCGCCGAGAGCATGTAGGGCAGCACGACGGCGCCCGGGTCCTCCGCGAGGACGGAACCCACCATGAGGTCGACGAGGTCACCGGCGAAGGGGGCCTCCACGGACACGTCCTCGTGGATCGGTTCGATCCGCACGTGCTCTCCGGCCAGCTCGGCGAGCGTGGCGCGCGCCGAGGCGTCGTGGCCGGGCAGGAACCGGGTGTCGATCGTTCCGGTGGCCCGCCCGGGCACGACGTTGACCTTGTAGCCGGCGTCGAGCTGGGTGGGTGTCGAGGTGTTGCGCAGGGTCGCGCCGACGAAGCGCGCCGCGGGGCCGAGCGCCTCGACCAGGCGGTCGATGCTCGCCGGATCCTCGGGGTCGAAGTCGAGCCCGGTGAGCTCGGCCACGCCGCTGAGCAGGGCGTGCACGGTCGGCGTCAAGGTCAGCGGCCACTCGTGCGCCCCGATCCGGGCCATCGCCGCGGCCAGGTGGGTGACCGCATTGTCCGGTGTGACCTGCGAACCGTGCCCGGCGCGTCCCTGGGCCACCAGCCGCAGCCAGCCCAGCCCCTTCTCGGCGGTCTGCAGCAGGTAGGCACGTCTGCCGCCGAGCTCCACGGAGTATCCGCCGACCTCGCTGATCGCCTCGGTGGCGCCCTCGAACAGCTCCGGGCGGTGGTCGACGGCGTACCGGGCGCCGTACACCCCGCCCGCCTCCTCGTCCGCGAAGAACGCGACGATCGTGTCCCGGGCCGGACGCTCGCCCTCGCGGACGAGCCGGCGCACAAGCGCCAGGATCATCGCGTCCATGCCCTTCATGTCGACGGCGCCGCGCCCCCACAGCAGGCCGTCGATCTCCTCACCGCCGAAGGGGTTCACCTGCCAGTCGCTCGCCTCCGCGGGAACCACGTCCAGGTGGCCGTGCAGCACGAGCGCCGGACGCGCGGGGTCGCGGCCCTCCAGCCGGACGACGACGCTGGCGCGCCCCGGCGCGGACTCGAAGTAGACCGGGTGCAGGCCCACCTCCTCGAGGCTGGCCACGACGTACTCGGCGGCCGCGCGCTCACCCGGACCGCTTCCGTCGCCGTAGTTGCTGGAGTCGATGCGCAGCAGGTCCTGACAGATCCGGACGACCTCGTCCTCGGCAGCGGGCAGGTCCGGTCCCCGGTCGGTCTGGCTCATGGCGCCACCGTACCCGGGCGGCCCGGGTCGCGGGCGAGCCCCGGTCTCACGCGTCGAGGCCGCGGCGCTCGAGCAGCGCCTCGATGCGCGGGGGGCGGCCCCGCATGGCGGTGAACGCGGCGACAGGGTCGGTGGACCCGCCCACCGCGAGCACCCCGCGGCGGAACGCATCGCCGTTCTCGCGGCGCAGGCCGCCGTTCTCGGTGAACCACGCCGCCGTGTCCGCGTCGAGGACCTCGGACCAGATGTAGGAGTAGTAGCCGGCCGCGTACCCGCCCCCGAACACGTGGTTGTAGTACGTCGTGCGGTAGCGCGGCGGGACGGGCGCGAACGCGACGCCCGCCGCCTCGAGCGCGGCGGCCTCGAACGGTACGACGTCGGCCTCCGACGCGGGGACGCCGTCGGGCCCGACCTGGTGCCAGGCCTGGTCGAGCAGCGCAGCGGCGAGGTACTCGGTCGTGCCGAAACCCTCGTTGAACTGGCGCGAGGCGAGCATCGTGTCGACCCACTCGGCGGGCATCGGCTCGCCCGTGACGTGGTGCACCGCGTAGGAGCGCAGGACCGTCGGCTCCCACGCCCACATCTCGTTGACCTGCGAGGGG
>JBQGOU010000053.1:7553-13401 GCA_052086865.1 Cellulomonadaceae bacterium | reverse complement strand
CCTACTTCTTCGCGGTCTTGCGCGCCGGCTTCTTGGCCGGGGCGTCGTCCGCGGTGGCGGACACGGCCCGGCGTCCGGCCCGGACCTCCTCGAAGGACGTGCCGTAGTACGCGGCCTCCATGAGGGTCTTCATGTCCTCCAGCATCGGCATCCGCGGGTTGGCGGGTGCGCACTGGTCCTCGTACGCGGCCATGGCCAGATCGTCCAGGCTGCCGATGAAGGCCTCCTCGGACACGCCCTGCGCCTGGAAGGACGCGGGGATGCCGACCTTGTCACGCAGCTCCTCGACGGCCCGGGCGTAGGACTCCACGCCCTCCTCCGGGGTGGCGGCCGGCAGGCCGAGGTGCTTGGCGATCTCCTGGAACCGCTCGGGCGCCACGTAGTGCTCGTACTTGGGCCAGGCGTTCAGCTTGGTCGGCACCTTGCCGTTGTAGCGGATCACGTGCGCCAGGTACGTCGCGTTGGTCCGCCCGTGGATCAGGTGGAACGCGGAGCCCGTCACGTGGGACATCGCGTGCACGATCCCCAGGAACGCGTTGCCGAACGCCATGCCGGCGATCGTCGAGGCGTTGTGCATCTTCTCGCGCGCCTTGACGACCTTGTCGTCCTTGGAGCCGGGCCCGCCCACCACGGAGGCCTCGATGTTCTCGAAGATCAGCTTGATCGCGTGCAGGCACAGACCGTCGGTGTAGTCGTTGGCGTACACCGAGACGTACGCCTCGGTGGCGTGGGTCAGGGCGTCGAAGCCCGAGTCGGCGGCGAGGAACGACGGCATCATGGCGGTCAGCACCGGGTCGACGATCGCGACTGTCGGGGTGAGCGCGTAGTCCGCCAGCGGGTACTTCTTGTTCGTCTCCGGGTCGGAGATCACCGCGAACGGGGTCATCTCCGAGCCGGTGCCCGAGGTGGTCGGGATGCAGACCAGGGCGGCCTTCTCACCCAGGTCAGGGAACTTGAATGCGCGCTTGCGGACGTCGAAGAACTTCTCCTTCATGTCCGCGAACTCGATCTCGGGGTGCTCGTACAGCAGCCACATGACCTTCGCGGCGTCCATGGGCGAGCCACCGCCCAGGGCGATGATCGTGTCCGGGTTGAAGGCGCGCATGGTCTCGGCGCCCTTCTGGACCTGGTCCACCGTCGGCTCGGGAAGGATGTCGTCCATGATCTGCAGCGCGACGCGCTCGCCGCGCCGGTTGAGCACGTCGAGGATCTTGTCGACGAAGCCCAGGCGGGTCATGGTCGAGTCGGTCACAATCGTCACACGGGAGACACCACGCATGTCCGCGAGGTAGCGGATGGCGTTCGGCTCGAAGTACGTCTTCGCAGGAACCTTGAACCACTGCAAGTTGTTGTTCCTCCGACCGATGCGCTTGACGTTCACGAGGTTGATGGCGGACACGTTGTTCGACACGGAGTTGTGTCCGTAGGAGCCGCAGCCCAGGGTCAGCGACGGGATGAAGGCGTTGTAGATGTCGCCGATGCCGCCGAGCGAGCTGGGGGCGTTGGTGATGATGCGCACCGCCTTGATGCGGGAGCCGAACTCCTCGATGATCTCCTTGTTCTCGGAGTGGATCGATCCGGAGTGGCCGAGTCCGTCGAACTCCACCATCTGCTCGGACAGGTCGATGCCCTCCTTCGCGCCGTCCGCGCGCAGCACGGCGAGCACGGGACACAGCTTCTCCCGGGTCAGTGGCTCGTCCGGTCCCACGCCCGAGACCTCGGCGAGGATGATCGAGGTGTCCTCGGGCACCGTGAAGCCGGCCTGCTCGGCGATCCACACCGGCGACTTGCCGACCACGGGGGCGTACAGCTTGGCCTCACCGCAGTTGGTGGACTGGGCCTTGACCCCGAAGATGAACTCCTCGAGCTTGGCCTTCTCCTCGGCGTTCACACGGTAGGCGTGCAGCTTGGCGAACTCCGCCATGGCGTCGTCGTAGATCGGCGCGTCGAGGATGACGGCCTGCTCCGAGGCGCAGATCATGCCGTTGTCGAAGGACTTGGACAGCACGACGTCGTTCACGGCGCGCTGCAGCTTGGCGCTGCGCTCGATGAAGGCCGGGACGTTGCCGGCCCCGACGCCCAGCGCCGGCTTGCCGCAGCTGTAGGCGGCGCGGACCATCGCGTTGCCGCCGGTCGCCAGGATCAGCGCCACGCCGGGGTGGTTCATGAGGCGGCTGGTGGCCTCGAGAGAGGGGTGCTCGACCCACTGCACGCAGTTCTCGGGTGCGCCCGCGGCGACGGCCGCGTCCCGGACCACCTTGGCGGCCGCAACCGAGCACTCCTGGGCGGCGGGGTGGAAGCCGAAGACGATCGGGTTGCGCGTCTTGAGCGAGATGAGCGCCTTGAAGATCGCGGTCGACGTCGGGTTCGTCACCGGGGTGACCCCGCAGACGACGCCGACGGGCTCGGCGATCTCAACGATGCCGGAGAGCTCGTCGCGGCTGATGACGCCGACGGACTTGAGGTTCTGCATCGAGTTGGTGACGTGCTCGCACGCGAAGATGTTCTTCACGGCCTTGTCCTCGAACAGGCCGCGGCCGGTCTCCTTGACGGCGGCCACGGCGAGCTCGCCGTGCTGGTTCAGCGCCGCGACGGACGCCTTCTTGACGATGAAGTCGATCTGCTCCTGGTTGAGCTTCATGAACTCGGCAAGAGCCTGCTGGCCCTTGGTGACCAGGGCGTCGATCTCGGCCGCCACGGCGTTCTCGGCAGCTGCGTCTTCCGCGGCGTTGCCGGCCGGGCTGGTCTGGGTGGCGCTCATTGATGACCCCTCTGTTGACCGATCATTCGGTGGTGCACGACGTTCGTGCGGGTTCTGTGATCTCACGCACAACGGTACGGGATCGCGCCCGGGGATCCTCGTGTCGAAGGTCCCATCTTTGCGAGATTTGTTACGGCGAACCCCGTGCACCCCGCAGCCGCCGTCCCGTGCGCCGCAGGTCGTGTCAGCGGTCGGTGGCCAGCACCTGCCAGGCGAGCGGGTTCGGCGTGCCGAACCGGTGCGCGGTCACGCTCACGGCCTGCTCGCGCAGGAAGACCAGCACCTCCAGCCGGCCGGCCTCCGTGACCGCCCGATCGTGCACCGTGACGTCCGGACGTCCGCCCAGGGCGGTCCCCAGCGCGCCGGGTGCCGCACCGATCACCCGCACACGGGCAGGGCCGCCGGCGGCCAGGGAACGGGCGAAGGCACCGTCGTCGTGCACGGCCAGGGTGAAGCCCGCAGCGCGCAGCGCAGCGGCGACCGCACCGGGAAGCTCGGTCGCCGTCGACACCTGCCCGACCGCGCCCGCGGTGATGGCGGCGGCGACGACGCGCACCAGCTCCGCGACGGACCCGCCGGCGCTCAGTCGCACCAGCGTGGGCACCGGCAGGTGACGCAGCACGTTGCGCTCGGCCCACAGCCCGCTCTCGTCACTCGGGACGCCCAGGTGGTCGCGCCAAGCGGCGGCGTCGGAGCGCGCCGCGCGCTCGAGCCCCGCCATGTCGGGCTCCAACGTGGCCCGGACGCCGTCGAGCAGGGCACGCACGGCGGGGCACGGTTCCGCCGTCGCTGCGGCGGGCGCGGGGACCCAGTCGCTCAGCCCGAGCAGATAGCTGGGCCCGCCCGCCTTGGTTCCAGTCCCGACGGCGGACCTCTTCCACCCGCCGAACGGCTGGCGGCGCACAATCGCCCCGGTCACGCCCCGGTTGACGTAGACGTTGCCCGCCTCGACGCCGTCCACCCAGGTGGCGACCTCGGCCGCGTCCAGCGAGTGCAGGCCCGCGGTGAGGCCGAAGTCGACGCCGTTCTGGGCGGTGAGCGCATCCTCGAGGCTCGCCACGGTCATCAGCCCCAGCACCGGCCCGAAGTACTCGGTGCGGTGGAACGCGGAGCCCGGACGCACGCCGTCGCGCACCCCGGGTCGCCACAGCCGCCCCGAGTCGTCCAGCGGGTGCGGCTGCACCAGCCAGCGCTCACCCTCGCCGAGCTCTGTCAGCCCGGCGCGCAGCGTGTCCGACGGCGGTTCGATCAGCGGCCCCATCTGCGAGGTGGGGTCGGTCGGCCAGCCGACGGCGAGGGAGGCGACCGCGTCCACGAGCTGATGGCGGAAGCGCTCCGAGCGCGCCGCCGAGCCCACGAGGATCACGAGCGAGGCCGCTGAGCACTTCTGTCCGGCATGCCCGAATGCGGAGGCGACCACGTCCTTGACGGCCAGGTCGAGGTCCGCGCCGGGGGTCACCACGATGGCGTTCTTGCCGCTCGTCTCCGCAAACAGCGGCAGGTCGGGACGCCAGGAGCGGAACAGCTCGGCCGTCGGGTAGCCGCCGGTGAGGATCACCCGGTCCACGCGCGGGTCGGTGACGAGCGTGCGGCCCAGCTCGTCCTCCGCGACCGTGACCAGGTGCAGCGCCGAACGGGGCACCCCGGCGTCCCACAGCGCCTGCACCATCCGGGCGGCGCAGCGCTCGGCCTGCGGAGCCGGTTTGATCACGACGCCGGACCCGGAGGCCAGCGCCGCAAGCGTGGACCCTGCGGGGATCGCCACGGGGAAGTTCCACGGCGGCGTGACGAGCGTCAGCGGCACGGGCACCGCCCGGGCACCGTCGACCTGATCCAGCTCCCGGGCCCGTTCGGCGTAGTAGCGCGCGAAGTCGATCGCCTCGGAGACCTCGCCGTCGGACTGGTCCAGGGTCTTGCCGGCCTCGGCCGCCATGACCTCCATCAGCTCCGCGCGTGCGGCGGCGAGAGCCGCCGCGCACCGCGCGACGACGTCCGCGCGCTCGGGGGCGGGTCGCGCACCCCAGGCACGACCGCCGTCGGCGGCCTCGCCCAGCACGGCCTCGAGGGTGCCGGCGTCCTGGATGCGTGCGGAGGCGACGAGGTCGGCGCCCACCTCGCTCGACGCGGCCCGGGCGATGATTGTGGCCGCCCACTCGCGGTTGGCCGCGAGAGAGGGGTCGGTGTCCGGCTCGTTGGCGAACGGCCCGGAGACGTCGAGCGGATCCTCGTGGCGCCGGTCCTGGCGCCGGCGCGGCTCGGGCACGGCGTCGTCGAGTGCGGCCAGGGAGTCCCGGAAGCGGCGCTCCTCGCGGGCGAACAGCTGCTGGTTGTCCGCGAGCTGGAACACCGCCGACATGAAGTTCTCCGAGCTCGCCCCCTCCTCGAGCCGGCGGATCAGGTAGGAGATGGCGACGTCGAACTCCCGTGGGTGCACCGCGGGCGTGTACAGCAGCAGCTCCCCGACGTCGGCGCGCACGGCCTGCGCCTGGGCCGGGGCCATGCCGATGAGCATCTCGAACTCGACGCCGGCGCGGGTGCCGAGGCGTCCGGCGAGCAGCCAGGCGTAGGCCACGTCGAAGAGGTTGTGCCCGGCCACGCCGACGCGGACGTTGTCGATGTGCTCGGGCGTGAGCGCGTAGCGCAGCACCCGCTTGTAGTTGGTGTCCGACTCCTGCTTGCTCGACCAGGTGGCCAGCGGCCAGCCGTGCAGGGTCGCGTCCACCTGTTCCATGGGCAGGTTGGCCCCCTTGACCACGCGCACCTTGACCGGGGCGCCGCCGCGGGCGCGCCGGTCCGCCGCCCACTCCTGCAGCCGGATCATCGCCCCCAGGGCGTCGGGCAGGTAGGCCTGCAGCACGATGCCGGCCTCGAGGTCGAAGAACTCGGGCAGGTCGAGCAGCCCGGTGAACACGGCCACGGTCAGGTCGAGGTCGTGGTACTCCTCCATGTCGAGGTTGACGAACTTCGCGGGGCTCGCCTGCGCGGCGCGGCGCAGCAGCGGCGTCAGATGTGCCACGACGTCACGCACGGCGGCGTCGAAGGCCCAGGGCGCGTGCGGCGCGGTGACCGAGGAGACCTTGATCGACA
>JBQGOU010000053.1:5260-7543 GCA_052086865.1 Cellulomonadaceae bacterium | reverse complement strand
CGTCGGGGCGGGCCAGCAGCGCATGCGTGCCGCGCAGGCGGTTGGCCGCCTCCTGCTCACCCAGCACGGCCTCGCCCAGCAGGTTCATGTTCAAGCGCACGCCCGGCCCGGAGATCGCGGCGATCGTCCGGTCGAGCCGGCGCGGGCGGGCGTCGACGATGAGGTGGGCGACCATGGTGCGCAGCACGTGGCGCACCACGGGCACCACGACGCCGGGCAGCATGCGCCCCGCGAAGGCCCCGAGCCGCAGGGCGGCGCGGTAGGGCAGGGGCAGGGACCCGGGCACCCGGGTGGCCAGCTCGGCCATCGCGCGGGCGGCGGTCCGCGGGTCCTCGGGGCGGATGACCTGGTCCACGAAGGCAACCGTGAACTCGAGCGAGGCCGGGTCCTTGAGGAGCATGGCCAGGCGCGCTGCGGCGCGGTCCGTCGGCAGCGTGGCCGCGGTGGTCAGCCACCGGCCGACGAGGGCGACGGCCTCGTCGGCGAGATCGGTGTCCGCCGCCGAGGCCGCGAGATCGGAGTCCGAGACCGCGTCCGAGGCCGCGTGGTCGGGGGAAGGCAGGTGCGATGCGACGTTGTGCATGAGCAGGCCCTTTCGCGCGGTGGCCGAGCCGTGTCCCGGCGGTGCTGTCAGTATGAGAGCCGCCAACTCAACAGGTAAAGTAATGATTTCTGACAAGTATTCTTCGGTTCTGCCGATGAGTGGAGGGCCTTCGTGCTCGACGTGCGCCGCCTGCAGCTGCTGCGCGAGCTGAAGCTGCGCGGAACGCTCGCCGCGGTGGCCGAGGCCATGCACCTGAGCCCGTCCTCGGTGTCCCAGCAGCTCGCCCAGCTCGAGCGCGAGGCCGGTGCGCCGCTGCTGCGCAAGGTCGGACGCCGGGTGCAGCTGACCGCCCAGGCGGAGATCCTGGTCACGCACACCGCGGCCCTGCTGGACCGGCTCGAGCGCGCGGAGGCCGATATGGCGGCGTCGCTGCACGAGGCGACCGGAACGCTGCGCATCGCCGCGTTTCAGTCGGCCGTGCTCGCGCTCGTGCCCGGTGCACTACGCCTGCTGACCGCCGAGCAGCCGCTCCTGCGCGTGACGATGACCCAGCGTGAGCCCGAGTCCGCCCTGTACGAGACCTGGATGCGCGACTTCGACGTCGTCGTCGCCGAGCAGTATCCGGGGCATGCGGCCCCCTGGCCCGCGGACCTGGACCGGGTGCCGCTTGTGGACGACGCGATTCGGCTCGGGGTTCCGCCCGCGGGCCCCCTCGGGCGGATCCGCTCCATCGCCGAGGCACGCCGGGCCCCGTGGGTGATGGAGCCCGGCGGGGTGGCCTCGCGGCACTGGGCCGAGCAGGTGTGCCGTTCCGCGGGCTTCGAGCCGGACGTGCGCTTCGAGACGGCCGACCTGCAGGCCCAGATCCGCCTCGTCGAGTCGGGGCACGCCGTCGCCCTCGTGCCGGACCTGATGTGGCTGGGGCGCGAGCCGACGCTCACGCTTGTGGACCTGGCCGGCGACCCGCACCGCACCGTGTTCACGTCGGTGCGCAGCGCGAGCGCGCGCCGACCGGACGTCGTGGCGTGCCGTGACGCGCTCGCGCGAACCGTCGCCCAGGTGCTCCGGCGCGGCTGAGCCGTCCCCCGGTGCGGACGCCCCTCGCACCCCGGGCGCGGATCTGTCAGGGTGGGGAACCGTGGACACCGTATCCGTGCTCGAGCTCCTGCAGGAGACGGCCGAGGCCGTCATCGTGCCCCGATTCCGCGCGCTCAGCGGGGACGAGGTGATGGAGAAGGGGCCCGGCGACCTCGTGACGGTCGCCGACCGCGAGGCCGAGATCCTCATCGCCGACCGGCTGCGTGCGGCCTACCCCGATGCGCTGGTGGTGGGTGAGGAGGCGACGTCGGCTGACCCGACGATTCTGAACCGCCTCGACGGGGCGGAGCACGTCTTCACCATCGACCCCGTGGACGGCACCAAGAACTTCGTCCAGGGCTCGCCCGACCACGCGGTGATGTGCGCGGAGATCCGCTCCGGGCAGATCACCCGGTCCTGGATCTGGCAGCCGCAGCACCAGGTCGCCTATGTGGCCGAGCTCGGGGCGGGCAGCTGGCGCAACGGTGAGCGACTGTCCCGCGCCACACCCGCCGCGGACCTCGCCCAGGTGCACGGGGCGACCTCGGCGCCCGAGCTCGTGGGCCGCGAGGTGGGGCCGCTGCCCGCCCTGCGCCGGTCCTGGGCCTGCTGCGGGGTGGACTACCCCAAGCTCGCCGAGGGCGCCGTGGACTTCCTGGTCT
>JBQGOU010000053.1:0-5250 GCA_052086865.1 Cellulomonadaceae bacterium | reverse complement strand
CTCCTGGCCCTGGGACCACGCCCCGGGCATGCTGCTGACGGCCGAGGTGGGCGGCGCCGGGGGATGGCCGGACGGCGCGCCCTACACGATCACCCGGTTCGATCCGTGGCTCGTGCCCGCCGCGAGCCCGCAGACCCTCGCCGCGCTGCGCCCGGTGCTCGCCACGCTCACCTGAGCCCTGAGCCCTGAGCCCTGAGCCCTGAGCGCCGTCAGGACCGGTGCAGGCCCAGACGGAAGCCCACGCCCAGCGCGGTCACGACGGCGGCCGCGAACACCCAGCCCGAGGCGGCCAGCGCCTGCGTCCCGGACAGGAACACCCCGACGGTGCACCCCGGCCCGATGATCGCGCCCCAGCCCAGCAGCACCCCGCCGAGCACCGCGGTCGCCGAGCTGCGGACGGTCAGCGGCTCGAGCCGCACCCGCCGGCCGGGCAGGGCCGCGAGCAGCGAGCCGGCGACGATTCCGCCGATCAGCCACCCGTTCGCCGTCACCGTGTCCACGACGAGTGCAACGCATCCGCGCAGCGACTGGTCGAGCCCGAGCAGCGTGCGGGGCAGCAGGTCGTTGCCGTCCAGCGCCGTCCTGGTCAGGCTGCTGAGCTGTGAGGTGACTCCCAGCGGGCGGTCGCGTAGAAAGGCGAGAAACCCGATGAGCCCGACGCCGGCGCCGGTGACGAGCGCGGGCCAGCGCTGGAAGAACAGGGTCCGGCGCACCTCGGTCGCATCGATCCGGCGCGCGGGGCGCGCCGCGACGGGAGGGTTCCAGCGCAGGAGCCACACACCGATGGCCGCGAGCACCGCGAGCTGCAGCACCAGCGCGATGCCGTATCCGCCACCTGCCGGCAGCCAGGGCGCGGGGGCGCCGACGATGACGTGCGAGTAGATCGGGTTCCAGGACGCGAAGCCGAGGCCGAAGCCGGCCACTGCGCCCAGCAGCGCGGGGATCGCCCGCAGGCTGCCTTCGCCAAGCCGGTACAGGTGGCCGGCGATGCACCCCCCGGACAGGACGACGCCGAGTCCGAACACGAGGCCGGCGAGCACGAGGGCGAGGCTGACCGGACCGATGTGGGCGTCCCCAGGCAGGTGACCAGAGGTGGGGTCGGGCAGCCGAATCGTGAAGATCAGGACGTAGCCGACGCTGCCAACGGCGATGGCGGTGAGGATCGCGTACACCCCGCGGCTGTTCCTCTCCTCGAACAGGTCGCGGAAGATGCAGTAGAAGCAGAACCGCCCGCGTTCGAACAGGATCCCCAGCCCGGTGCCCGCGAGCAGGGCGAACGCTGCGGGGCTGCCGCCGAACCCGGCCCCGCGGGTGGCGCTGAGCCACCACGCGAGGCCGAGCAGGACGAGGGCGATCGTGACCGCGATCGTCGTGCGCACCGTGTCCCCTGCGCTCCAGCCCAGCTCGCGCCGGGCCGGACCGTCAGGAGCGGCGCTGCTCGCGGCCACCGCAGGCTCGTCGGCCACCGCAGCGGGGCCCTGCGGGCTCAGGTCCCGCTCCAGACGCCACCGCGGTCACCGGTGTTGTTCTGCACCGGGACGCCCACGGTGTTGCCCCACTCGCTCCACGAGCCGTCGTAGACCTTGACGTCCTCGCCCAGGATCTGGCTCAGGGCGTACCAGGAGTGGCTCGCCCGCTCACCGATCCGGCAGTACGCGATGATCGGCTTGTCGAAGTCGACGCCGGCCTCGGTGTAGACCGCGCGGATCTCGTCGGCGCTCCTGTACGTGCCGTCCTCGTTCACGATCGAGCCCCACGGGACGTTGATGGCGCCGGGGATGTGGCCCCAGACGGTTGCGCCCTCACCTTCGAAGATCTCGATGTTGACGCCGACCTCCCCGTTGAACTCGTCGGGGAAGCGGATGTCGATGAGGTTCGCCTCGGCCTCGCCGTTGACCACGTCGAGGACCTCGGGCTGGAAGGCCCGGATGTCGAAGTTCTGCACCGAGGCCTCGAAAGTGCCCTGGGCGGGCTGGGGGACCTCCTGGACCAGCTCGCGCCCGTCCACCTGCTCCCACTTCTTCAGGCCGCCGTCGAGCAGGCGCACGTCCTGCAGGCCGTAGAGCTTGAACACCCACGCGGCGTAGGCCGCGAACCAGTTGTTGTTGTCGCCGTAGATCACCAGCGTGGTCGTGTCGTTGATGCCCAGGGACTGGGCGAGCTCGGTGAACTCGGCCGCGTCGAGGAACTCACGGGTGTTGGGCTGGACGAAGGAGGTGGCCCAGTCCACGAACTGCGCGCCGGGGATGTGCCCGTCCGGGTACTTGGTCAGCTCAGAGCTGGCGAGCTGCTCGGACACGTCGACGAGGACGATGTCGTTCTCCTCCAGGCCCGCCGCGATCTGCTCGGCCAGCCAGTCGGTGGAGACCAGGACGTTCTCGAGGTTGTCCTCCCCGCCCTGGTGGACGGTGTCCAGGCCGCGGTTCTCCCCGACGGCGAAGCTGGTGACGAGCGTCTCGGCCGTGGTTGACTCACCGGTCTGGGCGGTGGCCGTCGCGGCCGGGGGCTGGGCGTCGTCGGCCGACGCCGGGGCGATGCTGCGGCCGACGAGCGCTCCTCCGGTCGCGGCGATGGCGGCGACGGCGACGAAAGCCAGGACGGTGGTGCCCCGCTTGCGGGGTGCGGGAGCGGCGCCGGAGGAGCCCTGCGGGCTCTCGGTCGGCTCAGGGGTGGGTGCGGTCATGATGAGGCCTTTCAGGGTCCGTGGGCATGGGGCTGGATGGTGCGGGCGTGTGTGCGGCGACATCGCAGTCCTCGCGCACGTCCCGCCGCGTCATGCTGGCGTGAGTACATAGCCACGGAAGGTAGCGGTGAAAAACCCCACTCCGGCCGACGTCGATCCAGTGCCCGGATCCTGAGACCGTTGATCTCGTTTTCGTAACGTCAGGCGTTGGACTCCCGCGCGAGCAGCGCCGCCTTGACCGACAGCCCCCAGGCGAAGCCGCCGAGCGACCCGTCCGAGCGCAGCACCCGGTGGCAGGGCACGAACAGCGCGGCCGGGTTGCGGGCGCAGGCGCTTGCGGCGGCGCGCACCGCTCGGGGCCGTCCGCTCGCGGCGGCCAGCTCGGTGTAGGTCACAGGGTGCCCGGGCCGTACTGCGCGCAGCGCCCGCCAGGCGGCACGGAGGAACGGCGCCGACGTGGTGGCGTCCGTCAGCTGGGCGAGGGGTGCGTCGTCCAGCGCGTGCAGCTCGCCGTCGTAGTAGGCCACCACGCGGTCGGCGGCCGCGGTCCGCCCCGGCCGCGTGGCGGACGGCCGCGCGGCCGGGGAGAGCCGAGCGAGCACCTCGTCCGCACCGGTCGTCCAGCCGGAGGCCAGGACGGTGCCGTCGGCGCGGACCAGGATGGTGAACGGCCCGTCCGGGGTGGTCAGGGTCTGGACGACGGCGTCGGCGGGCTTCGTGGTGGTCATGAGGGTCCTTTCGGTCGATGTCCTGCTCGGAGTCCGGCGGCGCGCCACAGGTGCATGCCCAGATAGCTGCGCCAGGGGCGAAGAGGCTCGGCCCAGGCGGTGAGCGCGGACGCGTCGTCGGGCAGGCCGAGTCTGTGCGCCCCGGCGCGGATGGCCGCATCGCCGGGCAGGAGCACGTCCGGGTGGGAGAGCACCCGCATCCCCACGTAGCCGGCCGTCCACGGCCCCACGCCGCGGAAGCTCGTCAGCGCCGCGTGCTGGACGGCCGGGTCGTCGCCCACGCCGACCCGGAGCTCGCCGTCGGCCAGGGCCCGGGTCACCGTGCGGATCGTCGCCATCCGCGCCTGCGGCCCGGTCAGCGCCGCGGCGCCCAGGTCCGCGATGCGGGCGGCGTCCGGGAAAAGCCGGTTGACCGTGCCGCCGGGACTGCCGGGACCGCCGGCTCCGGGTCCGGTCGCGCTCGGCGTGAGCCCGGCCGGCAGCGGCTCGCCCGCCATCGCGACCAGGCGGGCAAGGTGGGTCCGGGCCGCAGCGACCGAGATCTGCTGGCCCACGAGCGCGCGCACGACCATTTCCGGCCCGTCCAGGGCCCCCGGCACCCGGATACCCGGCACGGCCTGCAGGCGGTTCGCCAGCTCGGGCCTGGTGCCCAGCGCCGCGTCGATACCGATCGGGTCCGCGTCCAGGTCGAGCAGCCGGCGCACCCCGGCGATCAGGGCGGGCAGGTCGCCCAGGCTGGTCAGGTGCGCGGTGAGCGGGACCCGGCCAGGGTGGGAACCCAGGTCCACGGCGAACCATGCGGGCCCCGCGGGCAGGAGCAGCGACCGCTCGTAGCGGGTGCCGCTCGCGTGTTCAACGCCCGGGACGGCGCGGGCTGCGAGCCACGCCAGCAGACCCAGGCCGTCGAAGGGTTCGCGCACCGGCAGGCTGAACGCCACCACACCGGGGGCGGGGACGGCGGACACCTCCCCGCGCCGACGCCGGGCCCGCAGCTGCGTGGGGGTGAGCCGGAACACCTCGAGCAGGGTGTCGTTGAACTGCCGGATGCTTGCGAAACCTGCCGCGAAGGCGACGTCGGCCACGGGCAGATCTGTCGCCGTCAGGAGCGTGCGCGCCGTCTGCGCCCGGTGGGCGCGGGCCAGGGCGAGCGGTCCTGCGCCCAGCTCCGCGGTCAGGATCCGGGTCAGCTGCCGCGAGGAGTACCCGAGCGCGGCCGCGAGGCCCGGCACGCCCGATCGCTCCACCATGCCGTCCGCGATCAGACGGGTGGCGCGGGCGGCCGTGTCACTGCGCAGGTTCCAGGCGGGAGTGCCCGGCACCGCCTCGGGCAGGCACCGCTTGCAGGCGCGATATCCCGCCTCGTGCGCCGCGGCCGACGTCGGGTAGAACGTCACGTTCGCGGGCTGGGGGGTGCGGGCCGGGCAGCTGGGCCGGCAGTAGATGCCCGTCGATCGCACCGCCGTGATGAACTGCCCGTCGAAGCGCGCGTCCTTGGCCGAGATCGCGCGGTAGCGCTCGTCGAAGGTCATCGTCAGGGGGTGCACGCCCTCGATTCTGGCAGCCGTGCCGCCCGTGTACTAGCGGAAATCGGACGTGGCGGTGGTGCGGCGGTGAGCCGGAGCGGAGCTCGCGTTGCGGCGTCCTGTGCGCTGAGCTCGCGTGTGTGGAGGTGGTATCGCGTGCTGCGGCACGCGACATCACCATGAAACACGCGAAGAAACCGCCACTGACCTGCGTGAACACGCTGGGCGCGGAGAGTGCCCTCGATAGGATTCGAACCTACGACCTTCTGCTCCGGAGGCAGACGCTCTATCCCCTGAGCTACGAGGGCGGGGGTGC
>JBQGOU010000052.1:8546-13430 GCA_052086865.1 Cellulomonadaceae bacterium | reverse complement strand
CCGGCTCGAACTCGTAGGGTCCACGCTACGAAGTCGAGCGGGACCTACGAGGTGGAGAGAGGCTCAGCGCCGACGGCGGTTCCCGGCTGGTCGAGTGGGACGCCGAGTCCCCCGCGGTTCGGTGCCCCGCGGCCAGGTGCTGTCACCTCCGGTTCGCAGCCGCCGCCTCCGGTTCGCCGCCGAAGCCAGCTCCTCCGGACCTGCCCCCGTCGCCTTTCCTGCGGTCCCGTGGTTTCGCGTGTCGGATGGTGGTTTCGCGTGCTGTGGCACGCGAAACCAGATCCGAGCACGCGAAGCCAGGACTCGGGCGCCCATCCCGGTGGCGAGCGCCAGGGCCGAGCCAGCAATCGGACCTTGGTGCTGGTCCCGTCGACACAGGACCCAGCGGGGTTGGCGGTGATCTGGCTCACGATCGGCTCTTGACAACCGTGCGGCGCCCTGGCAGGTTTAGCCCAAACAGGAAACGATTCCAATCGCATTCCGGCACATTCTGGAAACGTTTCCAGCCGATGGGGCGATAGCCATATCGCGACCCAGTGGGAGAGCGGTTTCGGCAAGCACAAGCAGTGGCAAGAACCCAGCACCACAAGCACCGAGCACCCGGCTCAAGCAGCACCACTCAGCACCAGGTAGTCCTCGACGGAGAGGGAAGACGATGGCGTCACGTGCAACGTTGGTCGAAGTGGCCGCCCACGCAGGGGTCTCACTCGCCTCGACCTCGCGCGCGCTCCACGGCACGGGGGCGAGCCGGGCGATGGTGGAGCGGGTCCGCGCCGCCGCCGAGGAGCTCGGCTACAGCGCCGACGGCGTGGGCCGGTCGCTGCGGATGCGGCGCACCTTCCAGATCGGGTTTGCCGTGGCGGACATCGGCAACCAGGTCTACGTCGACATGATGACGGCGATCCACGAGGTCGCCGCGCCGCACGGGTACCGCATCGTCATCACGACGACGGGGGACACCTCGGGTTCGACGGCGGAGCTGGTCCGCTCCCTGGGGGCCAGCATGGTCGACGGCATCATCATCAGCCCCCTGCGTGTCGGCCAGGACCTCATCGACGCCATCGCCCAGAGCACCGTGCCCGTCGTCGTCATCGGCCGCGCACTGGGCGATCACGGCATCGAGTCCGTCTCGACGGACTCCGCAGGCGGGGTCGGCCAGGCGGTCCAGCACCTGCTGAGCATCGGACGGCGGCGCATCGCCTTCCTCAACGGCCCGGTGGACACGACCCCGGGTGAGGCGCGCCAGCGCGGCTTCGACGCCGCAGTGTCCGGGCCCGGGTGGACGGGCGAGCTCACGCAGGTCGAGGTGGGCGAGGACTTCACCGTGGCCGCAGGCCTCGCGGCCACGCGCCGGCTGCTGGACCGGGCCGACGCCGGTCCGGGCATCGACGCCGTCGTCGCGGCGAACGACCTGCTCGCGATCGGCGCGATCCGCGCCGCGCGGGAACGTGGCTTGCGCGTACCCCAGGACCTCGCGGTCACCGGGATGGACGACACCGAGATCGGGCAGGTCTTCGAGCCCGGGCTGACCAGCGTGTCCCTCGGCTCGCGCGAGCGCGGACGGGCGGCTGCCGAGATCCTGCTCGCCCGCCTGGACGGCAGCGACCACTCGCCCGAGCACATCGACGTCGAGCCCCGGCTCATCGTGCGCGGCTCGACGGTGGCCGGCGCGCAGGAGGTCGGCGCACAGGCGCCCACACAGGAGGCCGGGGAATGACCGCACCCACGCTGGCCGAGGGTATGGGTCCGTCCAAGATCACCGGGCGCCGCAACCGTCCGCGCCGGGGCATCGAGAAGGCCCGGCGCCGGGAGGCGATCGCCCTCGTCCTGCCCTCGCTGCTGCCGGTGCTGGTGCTGAGCGTCGCTCCCCTGATCATCGGTGTTGCGCTCGCGTTCACCGACGCCCGCCTGGTGCGCAACCCGGAGTACACCTTCGTCGGCATCGACAACTTCGTGCGCCTGGCGGACAACTCCTTCTTCTGGGACTCCTTCCGCATCGGCATGGTGTGGGCGGTATCCGTCACCCTGCTGCAGCTGGTCGCCGGAATGGGCCTGGCGCTGCTGCTCAACGCGGACCTGCGGCTGCAGTCCCTGACCCGGGTGCTGGCGCTCATCCCCTGGGCCATGCCGCCTGTGGTCGTGGCGATCATGTGGCGGATGATCTACTCGCCCAACGCGGGTCCGCTCAACGCGACGCTGGGAGCGCTCGGGCTGCCGGACGACATCAACTGGCTGGCGAACTTCGAGACGGCGCTGCCCGCGGTGATCGTCGTCGGCGTCTGGGTCGGCATGCCCCAGACCACCGTGACCCTGCTCGCCGGGTTGCAGCAGATCCCCGAGGAGCTGCACGAGGCGGCGTCCATCGACGGAGCGGGGGCCGTGCGCCGGTTCCGATCCGTGACCCTGCCCAGCCTGCGCCCGATCATGACCTCGATCACGTCGCTGAACTTCATCTGGAACTTCAACTCCTTCTCGTTGGTCTACGTGCTCACCGAGGGTGGTCCGGGCGGCCGGACGATGCTGCCGATGCTCTACACCTACCTCGAGGCCTTCAAGAACCGGAACATCGGCTACGCCGCAGCGATGGGCGTGGTGCTGGTGGTGGTCGTGGTGCTGCTGCTCGCGGTCTACCTGTGGTCCCAGTTCCGTGAAGAGAAGGAGAAGTGACCGTGCGCGCTCTCGTCCGCCCCGCCCAGTACGTGGCCCTGGCGTTCTACATCGTGTTCCTCGGCTTCCCCCTGCTGTGGCTGATCTCGGCGTCGCTGAAGTCCTCCGCGGAGCTGAACTCGCTGACCATCAGCCTCATCCCGGACCAGGTGCAGTGGAGCAACTACTCCTCGGCGCTGGAGCGGCAGGGCCTGATCCGGTCCGCCGCCAACTCCACGGTGGTCGCCCTCGCCTCGACCGCGCTGGTGATCCTCATTGCGCTGCCCGGCGCCTACGTGCTGGCGCGGCTCAAGGGAATGGTCCGGGGCATCGGCATCGGGTGGATCCTGGTCAGCCAGGTGTTCCCCGTGATCCTCATCATCCTGCCGCTGTTCCTGATTCTGCGGACCATGGGTCTGACCGACTCGCTCGTGGGCCTCACCCTCGTGCACACCACCTACACCCTCCCGTTCGCGCTGTGGATGCTGCAGGGCTACGTCACCGCCATCCCGGTCGACCTGGAGGAGGCCGGGTCCATGGACGGCGCGAGCCGCCTCACGGTGCTGCGCCGCATCGTGTTCCCGCTGCTCATGCCCGGCGTCGTGGCCACCGCGATGTTCTCCTTCGTCTCCTCCTGGAACGAGTTCTTCTTCGCCCTCGTCCTGCTCCAGTCCCCGGAGAACTACACGTTGCCGATCACCCTCAAGATGTTCATCGGCGGCGAGGGCAAGGTGGCGCTCGGACCGCTTGCCGCGGGCGCCGTGCTCGCCGCCATCCCCAGCATCATCTTCTTCTCCATCATGCAGAAAAAGCTCACCGGCGGGTTGCTGTCCGGCGCGGTCAAGGGATGACCTCGCCGGCAGCCCACCGAACGGGCCGCGCCACCTTGCACCTCACTCATTCGCTCGACCCCTTGAAGAAAGGCAGAACAATGAAGTCACGTGGAGCGTTCACCGTCGCATGCCTCACGCTCGGTGCCCTGTCCCTCGCCGCGTGTGGCGGCGGGAACGGCGGGGACGACGGCGGCACCGGCACCGGCGGAGGGGGCGGCGAGGAGTCCGTGTCGCTCGTCTTCCAGTCGTTGTCCGACCAGCCAGCAGCGATTGCGGCCACCGAGCAGATCGTCGCGGACTGGAACGCGGCCAATCCGAGCGTGCAGGTCGAGATCGTCCCGGCCGGCTGGGACGGGATCTACGACAAGCTGATCACGCAGTTCAACGGCAACGCCGCGCCGGACATCATCCACTACGAGGCCGCCAGCATCGTCCCCTTCGCCCGGGACGGCTACCTCGCGGACCTGTCCGAGTACATGTCCGACGAGTTCCGCGCGGACGTGCCCGAGGGCATCCTGGACTCCGTCACGGTCGACGGCGAGGTCATCGCGTATCCGACCGAGCTGCAGTCCTACATGGTCTTCGCCAACAAGACGCTCCTCGAGGACGCCGGGGTCGAGATCCCGACCGGGGACACGATGAGCTGGGACGAGCTGCGTGAGATCGCCCAGGCCACGACGTCGGCGGACACCTACGGGCTGGGTTGGGGGCTCAAGAGCCCGACGGCGGCCTTCATGTCCTTCGCGCCCGGTTTCGGCGGGACCTTCTTCGAGGGGTCGGGAACGGATGCGACCATCACCGTCGGCGCCGGAGAGATGGCTGTGCCCGAGCTCGTGGCGCAGATGGCCTACGAGGACAACTCGGTGCTGCCGGTCACGCTCACGCAGAGCGGGTCGGAGGTCCTGGCCTCCTTCTATGCGGGGCAGATCGCGATGACGATCCAGGGCTCCTTCCAGGCCGCGAACATCGCGGTGGACGCGCCGGCGGACCTGGACTGGATCGTCCTGCCGCCGCTGGCGGGCACGAGCGGGCCCGAGCAGGCCGCCAACCCCCAGACCCTGTCGGTGAACATCGACTCCGAGCACGTCGAGGAGGCGGCTCAGTTCATCGACTTCTTCACGAGCACGGACAACCTGGCCGCGCTCAACGAGGCGGACGCGCTGATCCCCGCGACGACGTCGGCTCAGGAGGCCCTGGCCGCGAAGCTCGGCACGGAGAACGGCTGGGACGTGATCCTGTCCTCGGGCCAGTACCTGGTCTCTGCCCCTTATTTGTTCGTGGACGCCTACGCGCAGTGGAAGGACACGGTTGCGACCCCGGCCTACCAGCGCTTCCTCGCGCAGGAGACCGACGCGGACACGCTGGCGAACGAGCTGACGTCGGGCTGGGAGGAGATCACCAAGTA
>JBQGOU010000052.1:0-8536 GCA_052086865.1 Cellulomonadaceae bacterium | reverse complement strand
CCCGCCCCGGTCCCCAGCGCAGATGCGCGGGCTCCGGGCGCAGGCCCGGGCCCCACGAACCGACGTCGTGACGAACAGGGAGTGACCTGGTGAACTGGCTGGCAGACAAGGCGATGGCGGTGATCACCGGCGCCGCGGTCGGCGACGCGTTGGGCGGCGCCACCGAGGGGTGGACCCCGGAGCAGATCGAGGAGCGTCACGGCGGGCGGGTCACCGGCATCGTCGGACCGTTCTACCCGGACTGGCGCACCGCAAGGCCCATCGCGCCCTACCACAAGGGCGACGGACACATCACGGACGACACCTTGATGACGCGCGCCCTGGTGGAGGTGTACGCCAAGCGCCGAGCGCATCTGGACGCGTATGCCGTGGCCGAGGACCTCGTGCCCCTGATGATCGGCGAGCCGCAGTGGATCCCGGAGCTGGAGTCCACGGCTCTGCTGCTGCAGCGGGTGTTCCTCGCGGAGAAGTGGATCGTCGCGCGGCTGCACTACGGGCACGTGGACCCGCGTGAGGCGGGCGTGGGCAACATCGTGAACTGCGGTGCCGCGATGTACATCGCGCCCACCGGCGTGGTCAACGCCGGAAGCCCGCGCGCGGCCTATGCCGAGGCGATCGACCTGACCGGGGCGCACCAGGCCAGCTACGGCCGGGAGGCCGCCGGGGTGTTCGCGGCGATGGTCGCGGCCGCCGTCGCCCCCGGGGCGACCCTCGACGACGTCGTCGCCGCTGCGCTCGATGTGGCGCACGACGGCACGCTGGCCGCGCTGCGCGCGGTGGTTGCGGCGGTCGGCACCGCCACCGTGCCGAGCGACGACGACGGCGAGCGCGAGCTCGCTCGGACGATTCGGCAGGCCGTGGCCCCGTTCGACTCCGTGGGCCCAGAGTACCGCAACATGTCGATGGACGCGCGCCGCCCCTCACGCACCAAGGCCATCGAGGAGCTGCCCGCCGCGCTCGGGTTCCTCCTGGGCCACCGGGGCGACTACCGGGGCGCCGTGCTGGGCGCGGTGAACTACGGGCGCGACGCAGACTCGATTGCCGTGATGGCCGGCGCCATCGCCGCGGCACTGAACGGGGCGGGGTCGGTGCCCGCCGAGTGGCTGGATGAGGTGGAGCGCAGCAGCCGGATGGACGTGCGCGCCACGGGCACGCTGCTCGCGCAGGTGGCGGCGGACATTCTGCGCGCGGATCTGCGCGCCGCGGCGGCGCGGACGGCCCAGCTCGCCGACCTGGGGCTGGGGGCGGCCGACGGCGGTGCGGCCGGGCTTCCCGACGGCGGCGGAGGCAGCGCTCCCGCAGACGGTGCGGCCGGGCGTCCCGACTCAGCGGACGGGGAGGTGTAGGCGTGAGACTGACCTGGGCCCAGCCCGAGGACCTGCTGACCCATGAGCTCGTCCAGTCCGCGGCCGAGGGCAAGGACGTGACGGCCGTCGCGCTGCGCTGGTCGCAGGCCGGGGGAGACCTCACCCCGGCGGTCAGCGGCGCCGGCCCGGTTCCGGCACCGGAGCCGCTGCGTGCGCTGGCACGCGAGCTCATCGACGAGCTGGACCGCACCCCCGCCCCCGCCCACCCCGCCGAGCCCGATGACTGGGCGGACATCGAGGCGCTGCTCCCGGCTGCCCGCGGCGACGTGACGGCGCGCGGCGCGGCGCCCGCGCACAGCGTGCCGCATGCGGGGACCCCGCGTCCGGACCATAGGCGCCGCGTTGCGGGCGCCTGGACCGGGCGCGCCGCCGGATGCCTGCTCGGCAAGCCCGTGGAGAAGATCCCCCGGGAGGGCATCGAGGAGATCCTGCGCGCGACGGGACGCTGGCCGCTGCACCGGTGGTTCACCGCCGTCGGGCTGCCGGACGAGGTGGCTCAGCGCTGGCCGTGGAACCGGCGCAGCGCTCCCACGAGCCTCGAGGAGAACATTGCCGGGATGCCCGAGGACGACGACCTGAACTACCCCATGCTCGCGCTGCGCCTGCTTGAGCGGCACGGCACCGGCTTCACCACGGACGACGTCGCCCAGCTCTGGCTCGACAACTTGCCCGCCGGACGCGTGTTCACGGCCGAGCGCGCCGCCTACCGCAACGTGCTCGACGCGCGGGCCGTCCCGCAGACCGCGACGTACCGCAACCCCTTCCGGGAGTGGATCGGCGCGTTGATCCGCACGGACGTGTTCGGCTGGGTGCTGCCCGGCCGCCCGCTCGAGGCAGCCCGTCTGGCCTGGACCGACGCCCGGCTGAGCCACACCCGCAACGGGCTCTACGGGGCCATGTGGGCGGCCGGGCTGGCCTCCGCAGCCATGGTGGAACGTGACGTCGAGGGCGTGCTGGACGCGGCGGGCGCGGTCGTGCCTCCGGACAGCGCGCTCGCCACCGCCGTGCGTCTGGGCCGCGAGGCCGCAGCGCGCACCGGGGACCTCACGCAGGGCCTGGACGTCCTGCACGAGGCCTACGGTCACCTGCACTGGGTACACGTGCTCAACAACGCTGCGACCATCGCCTATGCGCTGGCCTACGGCGGCGGGGACTTCGGGCGCAGCGTGACCGCGGCCGTCACCGCCGGGTGGGACACGGACTCCGCGGCCGCGACCGTGGGCGGAGTTGTCGGAGCGCTGTGTGGGGTCGAGGGCATCGACCCGGTCTGGCGGGACCCGCTGGACGGGCGTATCGCCACGTCGCTGCCCGGCGGCGAGCAGCGCATCGAGGACCTGGTGGACCGCACCGTGGCGCTTGCGGCAGAGGTGCGGGCATGACCTACACCTTCGATCCCCTGGTCCCGCGTCCCATCGATCTGCCCACCGTCGTTCCGCTCGGTGACGGGGAGGGCGACCTCGCCGCCGGCGGCGCGGCGCCGGACCTCGTCGCCCTCGACGACGCGAAGATCTTCGCCGCACCGGACGATCCGGCGCAGTGGCCGGCGTGGCGCGCCCGGCTTGCGCAGTGGCGCGAGGACGCCCGGGCCCGGCACCGGTACAGCGGCGCCGCCTACGACCGCCCGGCCGGGACCTGGGGCGCGCGCTGCTTCACGGTGGCCCAGGTGTGGTTGTGGGACGAGCTGTTGTACTCCTTCGCCGAGCATCGCTTCACCCCGGAGCGGTTCCTGGCCGACGCTCGCCAGCGCTTCGCGGGCCTGGACGGCGTCGTGCTCTGGCACGCCTACCCCGTCATCGGCATCGATGACCGGAACCAGTGGGACTTCTACCGCGACGTTCCCGGGCTGGCCGGCCCGGACGGTCTGGTCGCCGCACTGCACGCCGCCGGTTTGCGCGTCTTCGTGGACTACAACCCCTGGGACACAGGGACGCGGCGCGGTGCGGACGATGTGAGCGAGCTGGTCGATCTGGTCACCGAGCTCGGCGCCGACGGCGTCTTCCTGGACACCCTGAAGAAGGCTGAGCCGGAGCTGGTCGAGCGCCTGGAGCGCGCCCGGCCCGGCATCGTTCTGGAGGGGGAGTCCAAGCTCGCGGTCGAACGGATCGAGGACCACGCGTCCTCCTGGGCGCAGTTCTTCGCGGACTCTCCCGTGCCCGGGGTCCTGCGCGCGCACTGGTACGAGCGCCGGCATATGCAGCACCACGTCCGGCGCTGGCACCGCGACCACAGCGAGGAGCTGCAGTCCGCGTGGCTGAACGGCGTGGGCGTGATGGTCTGGGAGGTCGTGTTCGGGGTGTGGGTGGGCTGGAGCGCCCGCGATGCGGCCACCGTGCGGCGCATGGTCACCGTGCAGCGCGCGGCCAGCGACCTGCTGCTCGAGGGCGAGTGGACACCGCTGGCCGAGCTCGGTCCCGAGCCCTCCGGCGCCGTCTACGCGTCGCGGTTCACCCGGGACGCAGTGAGCCTGTGGGCGCTGGTCAACCGGAGCACGGAGACCGTCGAGGCGGTGCTCGTCCCCGGGGCGGGCACGGTTGTGGACGTCACCGGCGCCGGGGCGCGGACCGTGACCGCGGCCGGCGTCGGCGCGCGGGTGAGCGTCCCCGGGCGCGGGGTGGCCGCCGCGGTGCACCTGGCCCCCGGGGCGCGAGAGCCCGCATGGCTCGCCCCGCTCGTGCGGGAGATGGGCGGTCTGGCCCACGACCATGACGCCTCGTTCCCGCACCGCCTGGCCCACCGCCTGCCCGCGGCTTCCGCGGCGACGTACCCGCACGCCGTCGTCGGCGCGGCCGACGCGGACCCGGATCCGGACGCCGTCGTCGTCCCGGCCGGTCCGTATGTGCTCACGGTGCGCTACCGCGCCCGGGAGACCGGCATGTACCAGGGCGCGCCGTACGTCGATGAGTGGAAGCCGCTGCCACCGCGCCTGCACGATGCGCGGACGCTGCAGCGCGACGGTGTGCTGGCCGTACCCGTGGCGGTGGGGCGACGCGAGGTGTCCAACGCGGAGTTCGCGGCCTTCCTCAACGACTCGGGCTATCACCCGCGCCACGGCCACCGCTTCCTCGCGCACTGGCCCGCCCCCGTGCCCACGGCTCCGCTGGTCGAGCAGGCGGAGTGGACGCCGCCGGTGGGCCGC
The DNA here is from genome assembly GCA_052086865.1 of Cellulomonadaceae bacterium. Lineage (GTDB taxonomy): Bacteria > Actinomycetota > Actinomycetes > Actinomycetales > Cellulomonadaceae > Flavimobilis. The sequence goes on along the minus strand of JBQGOU010000052.1, from coordinate 4,033 downwards.
GAGGACGATCCGGTCACCTACGTCGACCTCGAGGACGCCCGGGCCTACTGCGCCTGGCGTGGGGGACGGCTGCCCACCGAGGACGAGTGGCAGCTGGCCGCACCCGGCTTCGAGCGGCGCGGTGCGGTGTGGAGCTGGACGGACAGCGAGCACAGCGACGGGCGCACCCGGTTCGTCATGCTCAAGGGCGGCTCCGCGCACGGGGCCACCGGATCGGACTGGTACTTCGACGGCGGGGTGCAGGCACCGGACTTCACCGCCAAGCTGCTGCTGCCCGGGCTCGGCCTGGCGCGTAGCGAGGCCATCGGCTTCCGGTGCGCATGGGAGGAGTCATGACGGTCTCTCGCCAAGCGGGGGCGGGCGCCCTGGCCGGCCTGCGGGTGGTGGACGCCTCCACCCTGTTCGCCGGCCCCATGGCCGCGATGCACCTGGGGGACATGGGCGCCGATGTGATCAAGGTCGAGCACCCCACCCGGCCCGATCCCTCGCGCGGGCACGGCGCCGCCAAGGACGGGGTCAACCTGTGGTGGAAGACGCTGGGGCGCAACAAGCGCACCGTGACGGCGAACCTGTCCAGCTCCGGCGGGCGGGAGGTGTTCCTCGCGCTCGCGGCCCGCTCCGACGTGGTGATCGAGAACTTCCGCCCCGGCACCCTGGAGCGCTGGGACCTCGACTACGCGACGCTTTCGGAGCGCAACCCCGGCCTGGTGCTCGCCCGCGTGAGCGGCTTCGGGCAGATCGGCCCCTACCGCACCCGGCCAGGCTTCGGAACGCTCGCCGAGGCGATGAGCGGCTTTGCCGCGATGACCGGGGAGCCGGACGGCCCACCCACGCTGCCGCCCTTCGGCCTGGCGGACGGGGTGGCGTCGCTGGCCACGGCGTTCGCCATCATGGTGGCGCTCAGCACCCGGGAGCGCACCGGGCAGGGGCAGGTCGTGGACCTGGCAATCATCGAGCCGATTCTGGCAATGCTCGGCCCGCAGATCACCCGCTGGGACCAGCTGCACACCGTGCAGCCGCGCACCGGCAACCGCTCGTCCAACAACGCCCCGCGCAACACCTACCGCACCCGGGACGGGCAGTGGGTGGCCGTGTCGACGTCGGCGCAGTCCATCGCGGAGCGGGTCATGCACCTCGTCGGCCGCCCAGACCTCATCGACCAGCCGTGGTTCGCCCGCGGTGCGGACCGGGCCCAGCACGCGGACGAGCTCGACGCCGCGGTGGGCGGGTGGATCGCCCAGCGCAGCCGGGACGAGGTGGTGGCAGCCTTCGAGGCGGCCCAGGCCGCCGCCGCCCCGATCTACGACGCGCAGGACATCGTGGCCGACCCGCAGTTCCAGGCGCTGGGCACGGTGCACGAGATCGAGGACCCGGAGCTCGGGCCCATGCTGATGCAGGGACCGCTGTTCCGGCTGTCCGAGCGTCCCGGCGTCATCTCCTTCACCGGCCGCCCGCACGGGGCGGACACCGAGCAGGTGCTGGGTGAGCTGGGCTTCGACGCCGCCCGGATCGCCGAGCTGCGGGAGGCCGGTGCCGTATGAGCCGGCCCAGCCTGACCCTGCTGTACGCACCGGCGAGCCGGCCCGAGCTGGTCGCCAAGGCGCTGGCCGCGGGGGCGGACACGGTGATCGTCGACCTTGAGGACGCCGTCGCGCCGAGCGCCAAGGACGCCGCCCGCGCAGGCCTGGCAGGGCTCGTTCCCTCCGCCCGACGGCGGGTGCAGGTGCGGATCAACCAGGTCGGCTCGCCCTGGCACGACGCCGACGTCGAGGCCGTTGCGGCCCTGCCCGGCTGGGTGGGCGCGCGGGTCCCCAAGGTCGAGTCCGCCGCGCAGGTGCGCACCCTGGCCGCCGCCCTTCCCGGGCGCGAGCTGCACCTGCTGCTGGAGTCCGCCATCGGCGTGGAGCGGGCCTTCGAGATCGCGAGCGCGGCGCCCGCCGTGGCGTCGATCGGCCTCGGGGAGGCGGACCTGCGCTCGGACCTGCGGGTCGATGACGAGGCCGCGCTGGGATGGGTGCGCAGCCGCGTGGTTCTTGCCGCGCGGGCCGCCGGCCTGTCCAGCCCCTCGATGTCCGCCTACACGAATGTGCGCGACGTGGCAGGGCTGATCTCGTCATGTCGCACCGGGCGGGCACTCGGGTTCCTCGGACGCACAGCGATCCACCCGCGCCAGCTCGCCCCGATACGCGAGGCCTTCTCCCCGAGCGCCCAGGAGCTGGCCGATGCCCGGCGCGTGCTCGACCGGCTGGGCGAGGCGAGCGCACGCGGCGTCGGCGCCGTGGCCCTCGAGGACGGCACCTTCCTGGACGCCGCGATGGTCGAGCGCGCCCGGACCATCCTCGCCCTCGCGCCCGACGGCGAGCCGGGGCGCGCGTAGGCGGTCGATCAGCGGGGCTGCGCTGCAACAGAGCCGAGGGGATCGATATGCTCCGAGCGCGGCCGCCACTGCGTATGCATCGCCGCCGCGGCTGGAACTGCGTGCCCGGCTCCTTCGTGGGCACTCGGGCTCAGGGCATTCCTCGGCCTGGTGTCCGACGGGCGGCAGTACTGGATCAAGCCACCGGGCAATCCGCAAGAGTCGCGGACGCTCGTTGCCGAAGCGTTCGCCTACGGTATCGGGCGGCTGATCGGCGCTCCCGTTCCGACCAATGCCCTCGTCAAGATCCCGGCAACCCTCGACTGGAGCTATGCCGATGCCTATCGACTGCGCGGTGGCACGGCGCACGCCTCACTGAACGTCGAGAATGTCGTCGTATCCGAGGACTGGGACACCTACTCGGCGTGGGACGACAATCGGCGGCGGCAAGCGTTCGTCTTCGCGCTGTGGGATCTCTGCCTGGGTGGTGACCCACAGTGGCTGCACCAGACCACAGACGACTACAGCATCTGGTCGTTTGACCACGGGTTCTGGCTTGCTGGCGAGGCCGATTGGACTGTCGACTCACTGCGGAGGATCGGCACCCGTCCGTGGCAGTTCGAGCTCGACCCTGACGTCGCTTCCGCGAGCGGTCTGCGCGAAGCGGCGGACCGGCTCGACGGCCTCAGCCTGGCGCTGATCCAGTCCGTGGCCAAGAGCGTTCCGTTAGAGTGGGAGACCACTTCCCGGGAGCTGTCGGAGCTCGCACAGATCCTGTTCCTCCGCGCCGAGGGGGTGGCTGAACGGCTGCGCACCGCTGCCAACCAGAGCCGACACCCGGGAGGAGCCCCGTGAGCTATCAGTACTGGATCATCCGGTTCGTCCCGAACGTCGCCCGGGGCGAGTTCACCAACGTTGGCCTTGTCTGCGGTCGAGATGACGGCGACTGGGCTGTTCGTTTCGATCGCCGATTGGTGCGCAATCATGGCAACCTCAGCTCCGACCTGCGGGAGCTCACCGGCTGGATCAGCTGGTTCCGCCGCACTATCGAGCGCTGCGGTGGCAGCGGTCCCGGCGAGCAGCAGGTCAGCAGTGGGTGGATCAACCACCTGCGCTCCCGGCAGGCGAACTCCGTCCAGTTCTCCGAGCCCGCGCCCATAGACGTCGACTCCGCGCTAGCGGGGGTTGATCTGCTCTTTCCGCATTTGGTGGAGCGGGAGCCGACACGGAGACGTCGGGGGTTCACCCGCGCGTCGCTCCGGGTGGACGTTCGCGACACACTGGTGCACGAGGCCGGGTTGACGCTTGGTCGCGATCTGTTCCTCCAGCCTCGCGCGCAGATCGGCAAGCAGCGTGGCCGGTTTGACCTGATGCGTTCCGACAGCCCGGTGAATGCACTCACGAACGTGTGGGCATTCAACGTCGCAACGCTTGACGTGCTTCAGCGTGAGACTCAGTCCTGGAACTACTTGGTGAGCCGGTTCCGCTCTGACGGAGCGACTCTGCTCCTGGGCGGCTCCCGGGCCGTGACCTTGCCTCCCGATGCTCCGATTGCCGTCGTCTACGACCCACCGACCTCGACGCGTGAGCAACAGTGGCGCTCAGACATCTTTGAAGGCGCTCAGGAGGCGTGGCAGCTGAACGGCATCACACCGTGCACGCTCGACGAGTTCCACC
>JBQGOU010000051.1:0-13824 GCA_052086865.1 Cellulomonadaceae bacterium | reverse complement strand
GTCCACCTCGACGGTCAGCTTGACCTTCGTCGGCTCAAGGGTCTCGACGGCGCTCTTCACTTTCGATGATCTCCAACTGATCGGGGGCAAGCCGCGAGGTGCGGCTTCGTGCGGACCTCGCCCACGCGCGGGAGCCACGTGCGGCGCCGGCCTGGTCGGGAGCGTCCCCACGCGGCTGGCGCGCGGGTAACCCCACGATCCTACGGCATGCCGCGGGCCGCCGTCTCCGCGTGAGCGCGACTGCTGCCACGCATCGGGGTGACAGGGACTGCCGCGCATCGGGGCGACAGGGACCGGCGAAAAGCGTGCCGGTCCCTCGTCAGCTTGTCGGGGTGACAGGAGCCGTCGCTCGCTAACGCTCGCTCCTCCCGAATCCCGGCCAGGCCCGTGCGTACAAGCTGACGAGGGACCGGCGAAAAGCGTGCCGGTCCCTCGTCAGCTTGTCGGGGTGACAGGATTCGAACCTGCGGCCTTCCGGCCCCAAACCGGACGCGCTACCAAGCTGCGCTACACCCCGCCCGCTCCCGCTGAGGAGCCGGCACTCAGCCGAGTGTAGTGGTCGGCGGCGGGCGCGTGGTGCATCGCGCCGCTGCAGCGGAGCCGCAATTCTTTGCTACTGTGTGGGCGCCGAGGACACCGTCCGCGGCAGCGCGGATGTAGCTCAATGGTAGAGCCTCAGTCTTCCAAACTGATTACGCGGGTTCGATTCCCGTCATCCGCTCCAGTCCACCTCTCGGACACCCGTCCGTCCACGGCAGCGCCAGCCGCTACAGTGGCATCGTCCGCACCGAGTCGAGGAAGGTCCAGCGATGAGCATCACGCCCGCACACCTCCTCGGTTGCTGTTGTCTCTAGAGCGATGAACCCGACGCCGTCCGGCGTCCTCATCGCTCCTCACCCCCGCGCCGCAGCCGGGGGTTCCGCGCACGCACCCTCGTTGCGGCGCAGGCACCCGCCCGGCAGTCCGCGGCTCCCTGCCACCCGGCGTCGGTCCGGCGCGTGCAGGGCGATGGTCAAGCCCCACGAGGAACCGTCACAACCCACGAAGAGGAAACCATGACACGCATCTCCGAAGACGCCACCCAGCTGGTCGGTGGGACGCCGCTCGTCCGCCTCGCCCGCATCGGCAAGGACTCGGGCGCCGAGATCATCGGCAAGCTCGAGTACTACAACCCCGCGCTCTCCGTGAAGGACCGCATCGGCGTCGCGATCATCGACGCCGCCGAGAAGGACGGTGCCCTGCAGCCGGGTGGCACGATCGTCGAGGCGACATCGGGCAACACCGGCATCGCCCTGGCCTGGGTCGGTGCGGCACGCGGCTACCACGTGGTCATCGCACTCCCGGAGAGCTTCTCCAAGGAGCGTCGTGCGGTGCTGCGTGCCTTCGGAGCCGAGCTCGTCCTGACCCCGGCAGCCGAGGGTGTCAAGGGTGCGATCGCCCGTGCGGAGCAGATCGCCGCGGAGCGTCCCGGTGCGATCCTCGCCCGCCAGTTCGCCAACCCGGCCAACCCGGAGATCCACCGCAAGACCACCGCCGAGGAGATCTGGGCGGACACCGACGGTGAGGTTGACATCGTCGTCTCGGGCATCGGCACGGGCGGCACCATCACCGGGGTCGGCGAGGTGCTGAAGTCCCGCAAGCCCGAGGTGAAGATCATCGCCGTCGAGCCCAAGGAGTCCCCGCTGCTGACGGAAGGCGTCGCCGGACCGCACAAGATCCAGGGCATCGGCGCGAACATCGTGCCCGAGGTCCTCAACCAGGAGATCTACGACGAGGTCATCGACGTGCCCTCCGAGGACGCGCTGAGCACCGCGCGGGAGATTGCCAAGACGGAGGGGCTGCTGGTCGGCATCTCCTCGGGTGCCGCGGTGTTCGCCGCACTGCAGGTGGCCGGCCGTCCCGAGAACGCGGGCAAGAAGATCGTCGTCGTCCTGCCCGACTGGGGCGAGCGCTACCTGTCGACGCCGCTGTTCGCCGGCCTGCTCGACTGACCAGCAGTACCCCAGGAATCCCGACGAGCACGAGGACGTTGCCGACACCATGACTGCTCTCCCCGGACTGCGCGCCGCGATCGCTCGCGTGCGTGAGGACGTCGAAGCGGCCCGCCGGCACGACCCCTCGGCCCGCTCGGCGCTCGAGGTTGCGCTGGGCTACCCGGGCGTGCACGCCCTGTGGGGCTACCGCGTCGCCCACCGCCTGTGGAGCCAGCCGGGCCTCAAGCTCCCGGCCCGGCTGGTCTCCCAGCTCATCCGCGCCCTGACGGGCGTGGAGATCCATCCCGGCGCGACGATCGGACGGCGACTGTTCATCGATCACGGCATGGGCGTGGTGATCGGGCAGACCGCCGTCGTCGGCGACGACGTGGTGCTCTTCCACGGCGTCACGCTGGGCGGGCGCTCCATGAGCCACGGCAAGCGTCACCCCACCCTCGGTGACCGCGTCGTCGTCGGGGCCGGCGCCAAGGTCCTCGGCGCAGTCTGGATCGGCGACGACGTCCAGATCGGCGCGAACGCCGTCGTCGTGCGCGACGTCCCGCCGGGCTCCGTCGCCGTCGGAGTGCCCGCTCGGGTGAAGACTGCCTCGCATGAGGGTGACGACGCCCTCGAAGACGCCTCGCTGCTGATCGAGTACTACATCTGACACCGAGGACCCGGCACGCGCCGAGCACCTCCCGCACGGGACGCAAGCACCCTGGGGAGCGGGGACTAGTTCTAGTTGTCCTAGAACAAGTAGACTGACGTCATGCTCTTCCGAGTCGACCCCGGCGCCGCTCAGGCGCTGTACGCCCAGCTTGCCGACCAGGTTCGCGCGGCCTGCGCCGCGGGCGGGCTGCACGCGGGCGAACGACTCCCTGCCGCACGCGAGCTCGCCGACGCCCTTGAGCTCAACATCCACACCGTCCTTCGCGCCTACCAGGAGCTGCGCGACGAGGGCCTGATCGAGCTGCGCCGCGGGCGTGGCGCAATCGTCACCGAGCGCGCCAACGCCGACTTCGGCGATCTGCGCGCCGCCCTGGCCGACGTCGCCCGCGAGGCCACGGCCCTGAGCCTGTCCCCCGAGACGACGATCTCCCTGCTCAAGAATGCTCTCGCGCGCCACGCGGAACCTGACAGCCCGAGCACGTCCCCGTCCCCCCAGGAGGCCAGCCGATGACGACCGCACCGCAGAGCATGGGAAGCGCGGCCCGGGCGCCGGTTCCGGACCGGCTGACCACGACGCTGCTCGCGCTCGTGCTGCCCCTCGCCGCCCTCATCGCGAACGCCGCCGTGACGAGCGGCTGGCGGCACGAGCTCCCCGATCCGATCGCGATCCACTGGTCGGGCTCGGCGCCGGACGGCTTCGGCTCGTTCAGCAGTTTCGTCTGGCCAATGCTGGGAATCGGCGCGCTGTTCTGCATCGGCATGTGGGCCCTGGGCTTCTGGGCGGGCAGGGCCGCCTCGACGCGTCGGGTGGCGAACGCGACGAGCCTGTGGTTCGCCGTGTTCTTGGCCGTGCTCACCGGGGGCAGCCTGGCGGCGCAACGAGGCCTCGCCGACGCCGCCGACGCCGGCTCGATCGACGGCGTGCTGCTCGTGGCACTGGCCGTGTCCACGCTCGCCGCAGCCCTGGCGGCCTGGGTGACGCCGGGCGACCGCCCACAGCCGGCCGGCTCCGCCGGGCCGGCGGACGCGACCCGCCTCGCGCTGCCGGCCACCGTCCGAGCCACCTGGATCCGCACCGCGACGAGTCGGGTCGGCATAGGAGCCGGGATCGCCGCCGCCGCAAGCGTTCTGACGATCTCCCTGGTCGCCCAGCTCTGGACCATGGTCGCGCTCGCGTTCATCCTCACCGGGCTGTGCCTCGCCATGTTCCGCTGGCACCTGCGGGTCGACTCGACCGGCTTCCTGGCGTTCTCCGCCCTGGGCTGGCCGCGGGTCCACATCCCGGTGGAGGAGATCGTCACGGCCCGTACGACGACGGTGCACCCGATCGGCGACTTCGGGGGGTGGGGCTGGCGCATCGGACGCGGTGGTGCGACCGGGATCGTGCTGCGTCGCGGCGAGGCGATCGAGATCGAGCGCACCGGCGGGCGCACCCTCGTGGTGACCACCGACGACGCCGCGACTGCCGCAGCGCTGCTGAACACCATCGTCGAGCGCTTTCGAACGCGCAGCTGACGAGCCATCGCCCCACGGTACGTAGTACGGTGAGTATCACCTTTCCGGCCGGGCGAACCGCCCTGCCGCGACCTCGACGGCGAGGACTGAGCATGCGCATCGGACTGCACACCGGCTACTGGTCGGCGGGCCCTCCCGCTGGCATGGCGCAGGCGATCACCGCGGCCGACGGCGCCGGCGTCGACTCGGTGTGGACGGCGGAGGCGTACGGCTCGGACGCGTTCACGCCTCTGGCGTGGTGGGGCGCTGGCACGCGCCGGATCCGGCTCGGCACCGCCGTCGCGCAGATGTACGCGCGCACCCCCACGGCCACGGCCATGGCCGCCCTGACGCTCGACCATCTCTCGGGCGGACGCTTCGTGCTGGGCCTGGGCATCTCCGGCCCGCAGGTGGTCGAGGGCTGGTACGGCCAGCCCTACCGGCGCCCCCTGGCCCGCACCCGCGAGTACGTCGACATCGTCCGCGCGGTCCTCGCCCGCGAACGGCTCGCGTACGACGGCGACTTCTTCCGCCTGCCTCTGCCGGCGCCCACGGCGCGGGAGGCGGGCGTCCGTGCGCGCGACGACGAGCCGACCGGGCTGGGCCGGGCCCTGCGCTCCACCGTCCACCCCCTGCGCGCCGATCTGCCGATCCACCTGGCGGCCGAGGGCCCGCGCAACATCGCCCTGGCCGCCGAGATCGCGGACGGCTGGCTGCCGCTGTTCTACTCCCCCCGGCTGGACGCCACGTTCCGCGAGCTGCTCGACGACGGTTTTGCGCGCCGCGCGCCGCAGCGCTCCCCGCGGGCGGACTTCGAGGTGTGTGCGACGGTTCCCGTCGTCGTCGACGAGGACATGGAGCGTGCCGCGGACCGGGTGCGCCCCTTCCTCGCCCTGTACGTGGGCGGTATGGGCGCCAAGGGTGCCAACTTCCACCTCGAGGCCGTCGCCCGCCTGGGCTACGGCGAGGTGTGTGTCGACGTGCAGCGCCTCTACCTCGCGGGCCGCCGCGAGGAGGCGGCCGCCGCGGTGCCCACCGAACTGGTGCAGGACGTGGCCCTGGTCGGGCCACCGGCGGCGATCAGCAACCAGCTCGCCGCATGGCGCGACACGGCGGTGACCACCCTGGTGGTACAGGGCGACGAGACGGCGCTGCGAACGGTGCTGGCCGCTGTGCACGACCCTGCACACAACCCGCGCTGACGGGTTCAGTCGGCTGACGGGTTCAGTCGGTGGCCGCGTGGACGAGGTCGAGCAGGGCGAGGGCATAGGCGTCCTCCGCGTCCTGTGCCCCGATGGCCTTGAGACCGTCAGGCAGCTCGACGTGGACGAGGAACAGCTCGTCCCCGCCCGGTGTGGTCCGCACCAGGCCGCGGAACGCGCCGCCGAGCAGTGCGCGCAGCTGGTGCTCGTACGGCAGCCAGAGCGCATCCTCAATCGCCACGGAGTCCAGCGCCCACTCGGTGGTGCCGTTGAAGCCCAGCACGGTGCCCGTGTCGAACTCGTGGGTCTCGATCGCCATGTCAGCGATCGTGAACACCTCGCCGGACAGCTGTGCGCTGCGGATGGCGAAGCGGTCCCCGCTGACGGGCCGCCACCGCACCCCGGACACGTCCAGCGCCGCGGCCAGGTCGACGGAGATCATCGGGTGGTCACCGGCGTCCGCGCACCTGCGGTCTCAGTCATCCCCGCCCCATCCCATGGCGAAGCACTCGAAGGCCACCGCATACGGCACCCCGAGGCGCTCCCCCGCGGCTCGCGCCGTGCCGGCGAGGAACTCGTGGGGGTCGAAGTCGGCCCAGCCCAGGCCGTCGATGTAGGCCCGGTGCGCCTCAAGCGAGGCGACACCCGCCGCAAGCGTCTCGGTGACGTCCACGCCGTGCTCCGCACGCGGTGAGGAGGCGGCCCACACCTCGCGCACCCCGGGCCACGGATCGAGGCCGCCGGCGAGCTGGTGGGGAAGATCCACCGGTTGGCGGCGTCGCGCACGGCGTCCAGGGTCGCCCGTCCCACGGCGATGTGATCGGCCTGGTTCAACGCCGTGCCCGGTCCGAAGTCCTCGCGGAAGCTACCGGTGATCACCACCTCGGGCCGGTGCCGGCGCACCGCATGCGCCACGGCGCGGCGCAGGGGCAGGCCGTACTCCAGGACGCCGTCGAGAAAGCCCAGGAACTCGACGTCGTCGACGCCCACGATCTCGCACGAGCGGCGCTGCTCCGCCTCACGCACCGGCCGCGCCTCGTCCGGGGGCGTGGCGTCGATGCCGGCCTCCCCGCTCGTGACGAGGACGTAGGTCACGACCTTGCCCTGCGCGGTCCAGCGCGCCACCGCCGCGGAGGCCCCGAACTCCATGTCATCGGGGTGGGCGACGACCACCAGCCCGCGCTGCCAGTCCTCGGACAGGGCCTTCAGGTGTGGCTCGCTCACGGGATACCACGTTCCGGTCGGGTCTCCTCCACGCTACCCCCGCCACGTGCGGGCGCATCCGGCCGGAACCGCGCTGCGCCGAGATCCACGCGGTCGCCAGCGCCGACCAGCGGGCAGCTCTCGGCGCGCAGCAGTCCGAGCGCGCGGCTGCGATGGTGCGCAGGCGGCTCTCCGCGGGCGTTCACGACGCGCCACCAGGGCACCGCAGCGCCGGCCAGCCGCAGCGCCGCCCCCACCTGCCGTGGCCCGCCGCGTCCCAGCGCCCTCCCGACGGCGGCCGCAACGTCGCCGTAGGTCGTGGCGCACCCCGCCGGCACCCCCTCAACCGCATCGAGCACGGCCTCGACGTACTCCTCGTCCACCCCCATACGCGACTCAGCCCTGGCAGCGCGCGCACCAGAACAGAGTGCGGCCCGCCACCTCGCGCACGAGCACCGGGGCGCCGCACACCCGGCAGGCGAGCCCGTCGCGGTGGTAGACGTAGAACGCCTCGTCGCCCGGGACGGCGCCCGGGTCGCCGTCGGCGTTCTGCCGCACCCGGCGCCGGTCCATGTGGCCCCGTTCGTGACCGAACCCGCGGTCCTGCGGCCGCGTGGTCACGATGGCGCCGGTGCGTACGCCGTCCGACATGGTCGCCACGAGGTCGTCCCACAGCGCGCGCAGCACCTCGCGGGGCACCTGGGTGCCGGGGGTGGCGGGGTCGAGTCGGGCGCGGAACAGCGACTCGGCGCGGTAGATGTTGCCCACCCCGGCGATCACCGCCTGGTTCATCAGCTGCACGCCCACCGGCGTCCGCGAACGGCGCACGGCGGCGACGAACCGCTCCGGATCGGCGTCGGGCCGCAGCGGATCAGGTCCCAGCCGTGCGAGGACGTCGGCCTTCTGGGCCGGGGTCAGCACCTCGCACGCCGTCGGACCGGTCAGGTCCGCCACCGCATGCTCGCCCAGCAGGCGCAGGCGGACCTGCCCACGCGGGGCGGGCGGGGCGAAGGGGGTGGCGTGGGCGCCGTCGGACCCGTCCCGGGTCGAGGCGCTTGCGGCCGGCGGCGCCGCAGGGTCGGTCACCTCGCGCTCCCCCACCCGCCGGCGCGGTGCCCCGATGGCGTGCACCGCGGCACCCTCGCCCGCGAAGGTCCAGGCCCCGTACAGGCCGAGGTGGACGCGGAGCCACATCAGGTCGCCGTCGGGCGGGAGGGTGCCGGGGGCGAACCCGAGGAAGAGCTGCTTGCCGACCGCCTGCGCCTCGACCAGCCGTGCGCCGTGGATCAGCCGCGCGCCGGCGGCGAACCGGCCCTGCGGGCTCGAGGCCGCCACGAGCTGACCGGCGAACAGGCGCGTGAAGGTCCGTGCGAGCCGGTGGACCGTGTGGCCCTCAGGCATGCGCGGGCCCGGTCCGGGGCACGCGGAGCAGCGAGCCCGCCATGCGTGGGATCAGTGCGCGTCCTCGTAGGCGGTGAGCTCGTCGATGCGGCGCTGGTGGCGGGCCACACCGCTGAACGGCTCGGCGAGGAACGCCTCGACGAAGGCCGTCGCGTCCTCCTCGGTGTGCTGGCGGGCCCCGACGGCGACGACGTTGGCGTCGTTGTGCTGGCGGGCGAGCGTGGCGGTCTCGAGGTTCCAGGCCAGGGCGGCACGGACTCCCTTGACCTTGTTCGCCGCGATCTGCTCGCCGTTGCCCGAACCGCCGATGACGACGCCGAGCGACCCTCGGTCGGCCACCGTGGCCTCGGCGGCCGCGAAGCAGAACGCCGGGTAGTCGTCCTCCGGGTCGTACTCGTACGCGCCGTGGTCCACGACCTCGTGCCCGGCTGCGCGAAGGTGATCGACGAGGTGCAGCTTGAGGTCGTAGCCCGCGTGATCGGATCCGATGTGAATACGCATGGGACCATCATGCCGCACCTGACTACGCTGAGGGGATGACTTTCGCACCAGATGCCCCCGCACGCTCCGGACTCGACCTCGACGCCTTCACGGACGCGATCCGTCCGCAGGACGACCTGTACCGACACGTGAACGGGCGCTGGCTCGACACCTATGAGATCCCGGCGGACCGTGCGCGTGACGGCGCCTTCCGCGAGCTGCACGACCGCGCCGAGGAGCACGTGCGCGAGATCGTCCGGGACGCCTCGGCGTCGGGCCAGGCGGCGAGCGCGGAGCAGGCCAAGATCGGCGCCCTGTTCACGAGCTTCATGGACACCGAGCGCATCGCCGCGCTCGGGCGCGACCCCCTGGAGGCGGACCTCGCCCTGATCCGCGGGGCCACGACGCACGCAGAGCTCACCGGCGCCCTGGGTGCGCTCCAGCGCACGGGCGCTGGCGGCGCCGTGGGCTTCTGGGTCGACAACGATGCCCGCGACCCCGAGCGCTACGTCGTCTACCTCATGCAGGCGGGTCTCGGCCTGCCGGACGAGTCCTACTACCGCGAGGAGCAGTTCGCGGACGTGCGCGCGGCGTACGTGCCCGCCATCGCGAGGCTGCTCACCCTCTCCGGCTACGTGACCGACGCCGAGGACGCCGCCCGGCGGGTGCTCGCTCTGGAGACCAAGCTCGCCGCCGAGCACTGGGACGTGGTCAAGGACCGGGACGCGGAGCTGACGTACAACCCGACCACGCTGGACGAGCTGGCGGCCTCGGCCCCCGGCTTCGACTGGCGGGCGTGGGCGCTGGCGCTGCAGGTGCCCGAGGGGTCGGTCGACTCGCTCGTGGTCCGCGAGCCCGGCTTCGTGGCGGGCTTCGCCCGGCTGTGGCAGAGCGAGCCGCTCGAGGACTGGCAGCTGTGGGCGGCCTTCCACGCGACCGTGGCCCGCGCCCCGTACCTCAGCGATGAGTTCGTCGAGGCCAACTTCGACTTCTACGGACGTACGCTGACCGGCGCCCAGGAGATCCGCGAGCGCTGGAAGCGCGGCGTGAGCCTGGTCGAGGGCGCACTCGGCGAGGCGGTGGGACGCGAGTACGTCCAGCGTCACTTCCCGCCGGCGCACAAGGCGCGTATGGAGGAGCTGGTGGCCCACCTCATCGAGGCCTACCGCGAGTCGATCACCGCGCTGGACTGGATGAGCCCCGAGACCAAGGTCAAGGCGCTGGCCAAGCTCGACGCGTTCACCCCGAAGATCGGCTACCCCTCCCGGTGGCGCGACTACGCGGCGCTCGTGATCGACGACGCCGACCTCGTGGGCAACGTCCGCCGCGCCCAGGCGTTCGAGCAGGACCGCGAGCTCGCGAAGATCGGCACCCCGATCGACCGCGAGGAGTGGCTGATGACGCCCCAGACGGTGAACGCCTACTACAACCCGGGCATGAACGAGATCGTGTTCCCGGCCGCGATCCTGCAGGCACCGTTCTTCGACCCCGAGGCGGAGGACGCGGTCAACTTCGGCGGCATCGGCTCGGTGATCGGCCACGAGATCGGGCACGGCTTCGACGATCAGGGCTCCAGGTACGACGGTGACGGACGCCTCGAGGACTGGTGGACCGAGCAGGACCGCACGGAGTTCGAGACGCGCACTGCCGCCCTGGTGGCCCAGTACGACGCGTACTCGCCGCTGCAGCTGAGCCCCGAGCACCACGTCAACGGCGCACTGACCATCGGGGAGAACATCGGTGACCTGGGCGGGCTGTCGATTGCGCTGAAGGCCTACCGGATCGCCCTGGGCGCCCCGTTGGCGCAGGCGCCGGTCATCGACGGCCTGACGGGCACCCAACGGGTGTTCCTGGGCTGGGCGCAGGTGTGGCGCACCAAGGCCCGCGACGCCGAGGCGATCCGCCTGCTCGCCATCGACCCGCACTCACCGTCGGAGTTCCGCTGCAACGGGGTGGTGCGCAACGTCGACGAGTTCTACGAGGCCTTCGACGTGACCGAGGCGGACGCCCTGTACCTCGCGCCCGGTGCCCGCGTGCGGATCTGGTAGCCGGACACGGCACGCAGCGGGCGGCGGGAACCGCTAGAAGGGCGTGCCGCCGGCGCGGGCGAGCCGGAAGCCGTTTCCGGTGTCCTCGTCGAGGCAGCTCACCCCGTCCTCGGCACTCTCGCACGTGAAACCGAAGCCGCTGACGGACTCTCCGTACTCCAGCGAGGTCACGTCCTCGGGGGCGGGGCCGGGCTGCTCGTCGGCCGGGACGCACGGCACCTGAACGCCCGCGGAGGTGATCGCGTACACGTACCCGATCGTCCCGTCGCAACCGTCCACGGGTGCGGGTGCCGCGGCAAGCTCGGCGATGCCGCAGCGGGCACCGCTCGCGTCGATCGTGCAGGTGATGTTGCGGCTCGGGGCGGCGAAGGTCACCGGATCGCCGTCCGCCTGCGCCGTCGGGCTCGCGTCACCCGTGGGGTCCTGCGCCGCGCCGGTCCCCTCGCCGGTGGCGCTGGCCGACGCCGCAGGCGTTGCGCCCGGTGTGGCGTCGTCGCCGGTCAGCACCTGCACGGCCAGGACGGCGAGGACGAGGACGAGCAGCACGTCGATGACGATGAAGGTGATCCAGCCCGCGCCGAGGCCGCGGCGCGGCTCGGTGGGCGGCGGGGTGGTGGGAACCGGAACGGTCATGGGCGAGGGGCTCCTCGGGAAGGTCGTCGGGTGGTCAGTCGAAGATCGGACCGTCGGTGCGGCTGCGCTTGAGCTCGTAGAAACCCGGGTAGCCGGCCAGCAGCACGGCGCCGTCCCAGACCCGGCCCGCGTCCTCCCCCTTCGGGGCGGGCGTCATCACGGGCCCGAAGAAGGCGGTGCCGTTCACTGCGACGACCGGGGTGCCCACGTCCTCACCCACCAGGTCGAGTGCCTCCTGGGTGCTCTCGCGAAGCGCCGCGTCCCACTCGGTGGAGTCGTAGGCGTCGATCAGGTCCGCCGGCAGGCCGACCTCGGCGAGCGCCTCGACCACGACCTCGCGCCGATCGGTGCGCCCACCGGGGTGGAAGCGCGTGCCGATCGCGTCGTACAGCGGCTTGACGAAGCCGTCGCCGTGGGCGAGCCGGGCGGCCGTGATCACCCGGACCGGGCCCCAGGCGGCGTCCATCGCCGCCCGGTAGTCAGGGCTCAGGTCACGGCCCTCGTTGAGAACCGCAAGGCTCATCACGTGCCAGCGCACGGTGACGGGGCGGACCGCCTCGACCTCCGTCATCCACCGCGACGTCATCCAGGCCCACGGGCACAGGGGGTCGAACCAGAAGTCCGCGTGCTGCGCCGTGCTCGTCGTGTCATCCATGCTCTCGATCCTATGACCCGAAACCCCCGCACCGCCCGTGCGGACCGCACCGGCGGCGCCCCGGCGGATGCCGGTCCGGGCATCTGACGTGCCAAGATGGAAGGCAGCGCGCCTCACCGCGCGCCAGACCCGCGAAGGCCCACAAGGCCCGTCCCGACGTGAAGGAGATCGACTGTGCCCGGACAGAACCTCACCCGGATCGAGGCCCAGGAGCGCGCACGCATCGTGCGCACCGAGTCCTACGACGTGTCCCTCGACCTCACCACCGGACCGGAGACGTTCGCCTCGACGACGGTGATCCGCTTTGCCGCGGACGCGGGCGCGGGCACCTTCGTGGATCTCGTGGCCCCCACGGTGCACGAGATCGTGCTCAACGGCCGGGCCCTCGATCCCGCCGTCGTGTTCACCGACTCCCGCATCGAGCTGACGGACCTCGCGGCCACCAACGAGCTGCGCGTCGTCGCGGACTGCGCCTACACCAACACCGGCGAGGGGCTGCACCGCTTCGTCGACCCGGTCGACGACGAGGTCTACCTGTACACCCAGTTCGAGGTGCCGGACTCGCGCCGCGTCTTCGCGGTCTTCGAGCAGCCCGACCTCAAGGCCACGTTCCGTTTCACCGTAACCGCGCCCGAGGGCTGGCAAGTGGTCTCCAACGAGCCGACGCCGGCGCCGGCGCCTGCCGGCGAGGGCCGGGTCACTTATGCGTTCGACCCCACCCCCGTGATCTCCTCCTACATCACCGCGCTGGTGGCCGGACCCTACGAGGTGCACCGCAGTCAGCTCACCAGCTCCGACGGCCGCGTGATCGAGCTCGGGGTGTTCGCCCGGGCGTCCCTGGCCGAGCATCTGGACGCCGACTACGTGTTCGACAAGACCCGTGAGGGCTTCGCGTTCTACGAGAAGCACTTCGACTACCCGTACCCGTTCACCAAGTACGACCAGCTCTTCGTGCCCGAGTACAACATGGGCGCGATGGAGAACGCGGGCTGCGTGACGTTCACCGAGTCCTACGTGTTCCGCTCCAAGGTCACCGACGCGATTAAGGAACGTCGCGTTGTGACGATCCTGCACGAGCTGGCGCACATGTGGTTCGGTGACCTGGTCACCATGCGCTGGTGGAACGACCTGTGGCTCAACGAGTCCTTCGCCGAGTGGGCCTCGACGCTGGCCACCGCGGAGGCCACCGAGTGGAAGCAGGCGTGGACCACGTTCGCCGCGATGGAGAAGGCCTGGGCCTACCGCCAGGACCAGCTGCCGTCCACCCACCCAATCGTCGCGACGATCACCGACCTCGAGGACGTGCAGGTCAACTTCGATGGCATCACCTACGCCAAGGGCGGCTCGGTGCTCAAGCAGCTGGTGGCCTGGGTGGGCCTGGAGTCCTTCATGACGGGGGTTGCGGCGTACTTCGCCAAGCACGCGTTCGGCAACACCGAGCTGGGCGACCTGCTGACGGAGCTCGAGGCCGCCAGCGGCCGCGCCCTCGGGCCGTGGTCGCAGCTGTGGCTCGAGACCGCGGGCGTCAACACGCTGCGTGCCGAGCTCGAGACCGACGCCGACGGCGTTCTGACCGCGTTCGCGATCCGGCAGACCGCTCCCGCCGAGCACCCGACCATCCGCCCGCACCGCCTCGCCGTGGGCTGCTACGACCTGAGCGACGGCGCCCTGGTCCGCACGCACCGCGTCGAGCTCGACGTGGACGGCGAGCTCACGCAGGTGCCCGAGCTGGTGGGACGGGCCCGGCCCGACCTGGTGCTGCTCAACGACGACGACCTGGCCTACGCGAAGATCCGCCTGGACGCCGCCAGCCGCGAGGTCGCCATCGAGCACCTGGCCGAGATCTCCGACCCATTGGCCCGCTCGCTCGTGTGGGGCTCGTTCTGGGACGCCACCCGCGACGGGGAGGTCCCGGCGAGCGAGTATGTGCGCCTGGTGCTCAACAACGTGGCCTCGGAGACCGAGTCCACTACGCTGCGGACCACACTCGCCCAGCTGCTGCTCGCCGCACGCTCCTACGTCGCCCCCGCGCGCCGCGAGCAGACGCTGACCGCCGTCGGCGACGG
>JBQGOU010000050.1:0-13987 GCA_052086865.1 Cellulomonadaceae bacterium | reverse complement strand
GACCTCGCTGCCCGAGGATGAGCTGTTCGTCGCGGCCAAGGAGCTGCAGGCCCCCTACGAGCTGGTCACCGAGGTCGCATCGTCCGGCAAGCTTCCCGTGGTGATGTTCACCGCGGGCGGCATCGCCACGCCGGCCGATGCGGCCATGATGATGCAGCTCGGCGCCGAGGGTGTGTTCGTGGGCTCCGGGATCTTCAAGTCCGGCAACCCCGCGCAGCGTGCGGCAGCCATCGTCAAGGCGACCACCTTCTACGACGCCCCGGACGTGCTCGCAGATGTCTCACGGGGCCTCGGCGAGGCCATGGTGGGCATCAACGTCGACGAGCCGGCCCGCTCCATCCAGTTCGCCGAGCGCGGTTGGTGAGCCAGGAGCTCGGTCCCGACTGGGTGCTGGGCGACGACGGCCTGTACTACCGGCGTGGTGCGCGCGTGATCCTGCTCGACGACCACAACCGCGTGCTGCTCCTGCGGGGGCACGACGTCGATCAGCCGGAGCGCTCCTGGTGGTTCACGGTCGGTGGCGGCATCGAGCAGGGCGAGTCCGACCGGGCCGCCGCCGTGCGTGAGCTCCGGGAGGAGACGGGGCTTGTGCTGGCTCCCGGTCAGCTCGTCGGGCCGGTGTTCACCCGGAGCGCGATCTTCGACTTCTTCCGACGCACGTGCCGTCAGGACGAGGTGTTGTTCCTGGCGCGGGTGGCCGGGGACGAGATCGGTGTCAGCACCGACGGATGGACCGACGTCGAGCGGGACGTCGTGGATGAGCTCCGCTGGTGGGTGCTCGAGGACCTACGCCGGGTCGAGATCGAGGTGTTCCCCGAGGGGCTCGCCGACCTCGCCGGGTCTCTGCTGGCCGGCTGGGACGGGGTGACCCGGCACCTGGGCCTGCAGGACGGCTTCGACCACGGTGGCATGCGCGCGGGCTGAGACGTGGCGTCCCTGGTGCGGATTCCGCGCTGGGGCGGGTTCTGAGTCGTCCCTGGTGCGGATTCCGCGATCAGGGGCGGGCTGCCTCGTTCTCGGCCACGCGCCGGTTGCGGCTGGCGGCCACACCCCACCAGATCCCGCCGCCGGTGCCCATGAGCCCGCCGACGACGATCAGGGCGATCGAGAGGAACATCAGGCCGATGCCACCGAGCAGGGAACCGACGAATCCGCCCAGATCGTTTCCTGGGGCGATCAGGAGGTCGTGGTCCGCGACGCTGGAGCCGAGGGCTGCGTTGTCCACGGCGATCGTGTAGGTGCCCGTCGAGCCGGCTCGGAACGTCGTCACGGACCTGGCGTGCGTGTCATTGATCTGGATGTTTCCACTCGGACTGGGCACGATCGCCGGCGTGGTGCCGTCTGGTCCGGTGATCTCGAGGTGGCGCTCCCGGACCACGAGCTCCTGTGCTCGCGGTGCGGACTCCCAGACGCTGAGCACATCGCCGGCGTCGGCCTCAACCTGTACGCCGGTGGCGACGGTGCCCGAGGCGATCGCGTCTCGGCCAGCGTCGCCTGTGGCCGAGATGATGCCGAACGGCACCTGCGAGAAGGTCATCGTGACCGCCAGCACGAGCCCCACGATCCCGACAAGCAGCACGGCCACGCCGGAGAAGGTCAGGATCTTCGCGCCACGCGAGCGCATCGGACGCACCGGCGGCGCTGCGGGGTACCTGCCGCTGGGGGGATAGGGGTACCCGCCCTGCGGATAGCCGGGCTGTGGGTACCCACCCTGCGGATAGCCGCCAGGCTGCTGGTACCCGCCGGGCTGCTGGGCGGGGCCCTCCGGTGTGCTCATGCGATGCACGCTACCAACGCCCGGATACCTCGGCACGAGGAGCTGCCCCTAGGATGTGGCCTCGTGACCACCACCATCGGCGTCCTCGCGCTTCAGGGCGACGTCCGCGAGCACTGCGCCCACCTCGAGGCTGCCGGTGCCCGCAGCGTCCGCGTGCGTCGCCGCGCCGAGCTCGAGGCGGTTGACGCCCTGGTCGTCCCCGGCGGCGAGTCGACAACGATCGACCGTCTGCTGGGTGTGTTCGATCTGCGCGAGCCGCTGCGCGAGCTGGTGCACACCGGGCTGCCGGTCTACGGCTCGTGCGCGGGCATGATCCTGCTGGCCACGGAGGTGGTGGACGGGCGCGCGGACCAGCAGAGCCTCGGCGGCATCGACATGACCGTGCGCCGCAACGCCTTCGGGCGCCAGGTGGACTCGTTCGAGGCGCAGGTGCCGATGACGGGTGTTGCGGGCGGTCCGGTCACCGCCGCCTTCATCCGCGCGCCGTGGGTGGAACGCGTCGGTGACCAGGTCGAGGTGCTCGCGCGCGTCGAGACCGGGGAGGAGCCCGGTAGAATCGTCGCAGTTCGGCAGGGACCCTTGCTCGCGACCTCCTTCCACCCGGAGATCACCGCGGATGTCCGCGTCCATGAGCTGTTCGTACGAATCGTCCGCGGCGAGGCCTGAGCCTCGTCGGAAACGACCCGCCCCACGGCGGATGCAAGGAGGAGTCGCTCACGTATGTCAGGTCACTCCAAGTGGGCCACCACCAAGCACAAGAAGGCCGCGATCGATGCCAAGCGCGGCAAGCTGTTCGCCAAGCTGATCAAGAACATCGAGGTTGCCGCCCGCACCGGCGGCGGTGACCTGGCGGGCAACCCGACGCTGTTCGACGCCGTACAGAAGGCCAAGAAGACCTCGGTCCCCAACGACAACATCGAGCGTGCGGTCAAGCGGGGCTCGGGCGAGGGCGCGGACGCGGTCGACTACCAGACGATCATGTACGAGGGCTATGCCCCGGGCGGGATCGCGGTGCTCGTCGAGTGCCTCACGGACAACAAGAACCGTGCCGCGGCCGAGGTCCGCACGGCGTTCTCCCGCAACGGCGGCAGCCTCGCCGATCCGGGATCGGTGTCCTACCTGTTCTCCCGCAAGGGCCTGATCGTGGTGCCCAAGGCCGACGGCGTGACCGAGGACGACGTCATGCTCGCCGCCCTCGAGGCCGGCGCGGAGGACGTCGCCGACGACGGCGAGGTGTTCGAGGTTCTCAGCGAGGCGACGGACCTGGTCGCCGTGCGCACCGCGATCCAGGAGGCCGGCATCGAGTACGACTCCGCGGACTCCGTCTGGTACCCGTCGATGGAGGTCGAGGTCGACGCCGACGGCGCCCGCAAGGTGCTGCGGCTGATCGACGCACTCGAGGACTCCGACGACGTCCAGAACGTCTACTCGAACTTCGACGCCTCCGACGAGGTCATGGCTCAGCTCGACGAGGACTGACGGTCTGGACGGGGGGGCGGTGCGCCGTGCGCGTGCTCGGTGTTGACCCGGGGCTGACCCGTTGCGGTGTCGGCGTGGTCGACTCCCAGCCCGGTCGTCGCGCCGGACTGGTCGCGGTCGGCGTGCTCACCTCCCCGGCTGGCATGAGCGTGGACCTGCGCCTGCGCACCATCGCGGACGGCCTGGACACATGGCTTGACGAGCATGTGCCCGACGTCGTCGCCGTCGAGCGGGTCTTCGCCCAGCACAACCTGTCCACCGTCATGGGAACCGCACAGGTGGCAGGTCTGGCCATGCTCGCCGCGGCTCGCCGGGGCGTGCCCGTCGCACTGCACACCCCGAGCGAGGTCAAGGCCGCCGTCACCGGCTCGGGCCGTGCGCCCAAGGCGCAGGTCCAGCGCATGGTGCGCTCGATCCTCTCGCTGGAGACCGCACCGCGCCCCGCCGACGCCGCGGATGCGCTCGCCCTCGCGATCTGCCACCTGTGGCGCCCGGCCGGGGCCCTCCAGGGCGGCGAGCGACATGAGCTGACGCCCGCGCAGCGGGCCTGGGCCGCCGCGGAGAGCGCGGCCAAGCAACGACGCTGAGTCTGCCGCACGCGGCGCGTCGTGTGCCGACCCCGGCGCGGTCCTTGTTAGCGTTGTCCCGTGTTCGTACAGGTGTTTGATGCAGCGGCTATCCGGTCGGAACTCGTGGGGGTGCGGTGATCGCTTCGGTGGACGGAATCGTCCAGGATGTCCGGTTGGACAGTGCGATCGTGGAGATGGGTGGCTTCGGCCTGCTCGTGCACGCCACGCCCGCTACGCTCGCGCTGCTGCGAGTGGGGGATCGGGCCCGGCTGATGACGTCGTTCGTCGTCCGGGAGGACTCGCTGACACTGTTCGGCTTTGCCGACGCCGACGAGCGCGCGGTGTTCGACACGGTGCAGACCGTGAGCGGCGTGGGTCCCCGCCTCGCCCTGGCGATGCTGGCCGTGCACAGCCCGGACGCGTTGCGCCGCGCCGTCGCCGGAGAGGACCTCGCGGCGCTCATGCGTGTGCCAGGCATCGGGAAGAAGGGCGCCCAGCGGATCGTGCTCGAGCTGGGCGACCGTCTCGGAGCACCCGCGGCCCCCGGCGCCCCACCCGAGGCCCGCGGCCCGCAGGACCGGCGCGAACAGGTCGTTGAGGCGCTCGTCGGGCTCGGGTGGAACGCCAAGTCGGCGCAGGACGCCGTGGAGGACGCGGTTCAGGCGCGGGGCGAGGAACGCGTCGCCGCTGCCGACGTGCCGCTCGTGCTGCGTGCCGCGTTGCAGATCCTGGGCGGTGGCCGTGGCTGAGGACCTGGACCGCACGGAGCGACTCGTGTCGCCCGGCGCCGACGACCTCGAGCGCGCGGCAGAGGCCGCCCTGCGTCCGCGAAGCCTCGCGGAGTTCGTCGGTCAGCGCGTGGTGCGCGACCAGCTCTCCCTCGTGCTGCAGGCGGCCATGGGTCGCGGTGCGAGCCCGGACCACGTGCTGTTGTCCGGCCCGCCCGGGCTGGGCAAGACGACGCTCGCGATGATCATCGCCGCCGAGGTGGGCAGCTCGCTGCGGGTGACGTCCGGGCCCGCGATCCAGCACGCCGGCGACCTGGCCGCGGTGTTGTCCTCGCTCTCGGAGGGCGAGGTGCTGTTCATCGACGAGATCCACCGGCTCGCGCGCCCCGCCGAGGAGCTGCTGTACGTCGCAATGGAGGACTTCCGCGTCGACGTCGTGGTGGGCAAGGGGGCCGGAGCGAGCGCGATTCCCTTGAGCCTGCCGCACTTCACCGTGGTGGGGGCCACGACCCGGGCAGGCCTGCTGCCCGCCCCGCTGCGAGACCGGTTCGGCTTTACCGGACATCTCGACTTCTATGCCGCGGACGAGCTCGAGCGGGTGCTGACCCGTTCCGCGGGACTCCTCGGTGTCCGGCTGGAGCTGAGTGCCGCGGCGGAGATCGCCAGCCGATCCCGGGGAACCCCGCGCGTCGCGAACCGGCTCCTGCGCCGCGTCCGCGACTGGGCGCAGGTGCGCGGCACGGGCGCCCTGGACCTGGCAGCCGCGCGAGCCGCACTCGAGGTGTACGAGGTGGACCGGCTCGGCCTGGACCGGCTGGACCGGGCGGTGCTCTCGGCCCTGTGTACCAGGTTCGGCGGCGGCCCGGTCGGGCTGACGACGCTCGCCGTGACCGTCGGGGAGGAACCGGAGACCGTCGAGACCGTCGCCGAGCCGTTCCTCGTGCGTGAGGGCCTGATGGGGCGCAGCCCTCGAGGACGGGTTGCGACCGCCGCGGCGTGGGCGCACCTCGGGCTCGAGCCGCCGGCCGGCGACGGGGTGTCGGCACGGCAGTCCGCCCTCTTCGAGTAGAGTGGCGCGGGCGGTGGGGAACTGGTGCCCGCCGTGAATCGTTGAACGGACGTGCCCGGGCCTGACCCGGCGCCTCTCACGACGACACACCGGGGCACGCGCCCCGCTGATAGGAGACGTTTCAGTCCATGAATGACCCCACCTTCCTGATCATGCTCGCCGCCATCGTGGCGATGATGTGGTGGATGTCCCGCCGCAGCAAGAAGCAGCGCGCGGCTGCCGAGAGCTTCCGGGACAGCCTGACCGTCGGCCAGGACGTCATGACCGGATCGGGGCTGTTCGGCACGATCTCGGAGATCACTGACGAACGCATCACGCTCGTCTCGGGCCCGGCGGCGTCCACGTCGGTGTGGCTCCGCGCCGCGATCGCCAAGGTCGTCGAGCCTGAGCTTGTGCCCGAGGCCGAGGAGCTGGACCTCGAGGTTCCCGACGACGCATCGACCCTCGATCCCGCACCGGTGGAGGATGGCTCCGCGGCGCGCGAGCCCGGCACCGAGGAGCCTGGCGTCGAGGAGAAGAAGAACCCCTACGAGTAGTCCTCCACACCCGTCCCGGGCACGGTGATGTGCTCGGGATCCTTAGGTCGGCGCGTGCTTGACGCGTCCGTGTACGAGAAGAGATGTCCTGGTGGCGAGCAACACGAAGATCCCCCGTCCGCTGCGGAGCCTAATCGGCTTCTTCGTCGTGGTGGTGGTCGGTTTCGGCGCACTCCTTGCGGGGGTGAAGTGGTCCGACGCCACCCTGGTCCCTGAGTTCGCGCTCGACCTGGCCGGCGGGACCCAGGTGATCCTGACGCCGACGACGACGGACGGGTCCCAGGTCACGGACTCAGACATCTCGCAGGCGATCAACATCATCCGCCAGCGTGTGGACGCCCGTGGCGTCGCGGAGGCGGAGATCACCAGCCAGGGCGGATCGAACATCGTGGTCGGCATCCCCGGCGACGTCGACGACGAGGCCATCGCGCTGATCAGTAGGTCTGCCCAGATGAACTTCCGCCCGGTTCTCGTCATCGCCTCGAGCCTTGCGGATCTGCAGACGGGCGTGACCGAGGGTACGGAGTCCGAGGTGGTCCCGGAGGAGGACACGACCGAGGATCCCGCGCAGGACTCCGAGGACGAGACGACCGAGGACCCCGCCGAGGACGTGGCGCCGCAGTCCCTCGGCGTCGACCCCGCGGGTGTCAGCACGGTGGCTCGGACCGTCCCCGTGACCACGGACGAGCCTGCCGCGACGGACGAGCCCGCCGGCACGGAGGCGACGCCGGAGACCACGGTGACCGAGGAGGCGGTGCCTCTCGACGACAACGCCGTGACGGCCGACCCGAGCAACCCCAGCGACCTCGCCCAGATCACCCCCGAGGTGCAGGCGCAGTTCGACGCCCTGCAGTGCCTCGACCCGGCGGCTCGCGAGGGCGGCAACAGCGGCGATCCGGATGCGGTCTTGGTCACCTGCTCGCAGGACGGTGCCGTCAAGTACATCCTGGGTCCCGTGGAGATCCCGGGCACGATGATCGACAGTGCCAGCTCCGGGCTGCGCCAGCTCTCCAGCGGTGCCACGAGCAACGAGTGGGTGGTGAACATCGAGTTCACCAGCGAGGGCGCCGAGCTGTTCCGCACCACCACCGAGCGGCTCGCCGGGCTGTACCAGCAGGGGCTGCTCGGCAGCGAGGTGGCGCCCAACCTCTTCGCCATGGCCCTCGACGGTCTCGTCGTGTCCGCACCATCGGTGGAGAGCGTCATTCCGGACGGGCGCGCGGAGATCTCCGGGACGTTCACCCGCCAGTCCGCGGCGGACCTGGCCAACCAGCTGAACTTCGGGGCGCTGCCGCTCGAGTTCACGGTGCAGAGTCAGCAGGAGGTCTCCGCCACGCTCGGTTCCGAGCAGCTCGAGAAGGGGCTGCTCGCCGGAGTGATCGGGCTGATCCTCGTCGTGCTCTACTCGCTGGTGCAGTACCGCGCCCTGGGCCTGGTGACGGTGGCCTCGCTCACGCTGGCCACGCTCGTCACCTACCTGGCGATCACGTTGCTGTCCTGGACCGGGTACCGATTGTCCCTGGCGGGCGTCGCCGGCCTGATCGTGGCGATCGGTATCACCGCGGACTCGTTCATCGTGTACTTCGAACGCATCCGAGACGAGCTGCGAGACGGACGTACGCTGCAGTCCGCAGTCGAGAAGGGCTGGGCTCGGGCCAAGCGGACGATCCTGGCCTCCGACGCGGTGAACTTCCTGGCCGCCGTCGTGCTGTACTTCCTGGCCGTCGGTGGGGTGCGCGGGTTCGCCTTCACCCTCGGGCTGACGACGGTCGTCGACCTGCTGATCGTCTTCTTCTTCACACACCCGTTGATGCAGCTCGTGGCACGGACGCGATTCTTCGCCACTGGCCACCCGTGGTCCGGTCTGGACCCGCGCCGGCTGGGCGTGACCTCGCTGCGCTACGCGGGCCGTGGCCGGGTCAAGACCCCCGAGCCCGCCGGTGCCGTGACGCAGGACGCCGCCCTGAGCGCGCCGTCCGCTGACGACTCCGACCAGGACGACGTGGACCACGACGACGCGGAGGTCCCGCGCAAGCGGGAGTACGCCTCGGTCGCCACGGGTGCGCCTGTGTACGACGCGGAGGGCCGTCGGCTGACGATTGCCGAGCGACGTGCCGCTGCCCGCGCCGCGCAGAAGGCCTCCGGGGACGCCCCGCCGGACGAGGACGCGCCCGCGCAGACCACCACGAACGAGGAGAACCACTGATGGCCGTCGGCTTCGCCCAGTGGGGCAACGACCTATACACCGGCCGCCGGTCGTACGACATCGTCGGCAAGCGCAAGCGGTGGTACGTCATCTCGGGCGTGGCAATCGTCCTCTGCCTGCTGGCGATGCTCGTGCGCCCCTTCAACCTCGGCATCGAGTTCGAGGGCGGGACGTCCTTCGACGTGACCGGCGTGAGCGACGCATCGCAGCAGCCCGCGCTCGACGCCCTCGCTGCCGCCGGCGTGGACGACGTCGGGCGTGTCTCCACCGTCGGCTCGACCGGGGTGCGGCTACAGACCGTCGCGCTCGACTCCGAGCAGCAGGCTGCGGTGCGCACGGCGCTCGCCGAGGCCTACGGCGTGGCGGAGTCCGATGTGGCGCCGTCCTTCGTAGGTCCCACATGGGGCCAGGACGTGCTCAACAAGGCCCTGCAGGGCCTGCTCGTGTTCCTCGTCCTCGTCGGCCTGGTGATGACGCTCTACTTCCGCAACTGGCGCATGGCCGCCGGAGCGCTTATTGCCCTGTTCCACGACCTGATCATCACCGTCGGCATCTACGCCCTGATCGGCTGGGAGGTCACCCCGGCGACGATGATCGGATTCCTGACCATCCTCGGCTACTCGATCTACGACACGGTTGTCGTCTTCGACAAGGTGCGGGAGAACACCGATGGCGTGCTGAAGCAGAAGCGCAGCACCTACGCCGAGCGGGCCAACCTCGCGGTCAACCAGACGCTGGTGCGCTCGATCAACACCTCGGTGGTTGCGCTGCTCCCCGTCGGCGCGATCCTGTTCATCGGAGCGTTCCTCTTCGGCGCGGGAACCCTGCGCGACATCGCGCTCGCACTGTTCGTCGGAATGGCCGTGGGCGCGTACTCATCGATTTTCCTCGCCACCCCCCTCGAGGTGTCGCTGCGCGAGCGCGAGCCAGCCGTCCGCGCCCACACCCAGGCGGTGCTTGCGGCCCGGGCTGAGCGCGAGGCCGCTGGGGACGCCGACGACGTCCGCCTGGCCCATGCGGGTGTGACGGCGATCGGTCTCCGGCACGCCGGTTCACACCAGGGCAACAAGGCGCAGCCGCGCCGCAAGGGGCGCTGAACTCTCCGATGACCTGCTCGCAGTCCGCACGCCCCGACGTGGACCGGCTCGCGGCGGACCGGGAGGCGGTGCGCGAGCTGTTGCGCGACGTCCCGGACTTCCCCCAGCCGGGAATCGTGTTCCGGGACATCACCGGGGTGATCGCCTCGCCCGAGGGCCTGGGTGCGGCCACGCGAGGGATCGCGGCCCTGGTGAGTGAACTCGGGCCGATCGACCTGGTGGCCGGCATGGAGGCGCGCGGCTTCATCTTCGGTGCCGCCCTCGCCCAGAGTCTTGGCGTGGGGTTCATCCCCGTCCGCAAGGCGGGCAAGCTGCCGCCGCCCGTGATCGGTGCGACCTATGAGCTGGAGTATGGCTCCGCGGTGCTGGAGCTGCGGGAGGGAACCGTGCCCGCGGGTGCCCGGGTACTCGTGCTGGACGACGTGCTGGCGACCGGCGGCACAGCGGCAGCGGGGGTCGACCTGCTTCGCCGGGCCGGTGCGAGCGTTGTCGCGGCGACCTTCCTCATGGAGCTTCCTGAGTTGGACGGCCGCGCACGGCTCGCCGGGCTACCCGTGCGCGTGCTGCTGGACTGAGGGGACCGCGGGGGCCGGGAACAGCCGTGTCCCTTCGGTCGTTGTGCTGTCGGTAGACTGACCGGATCGATACGGGTTCCGATGGCAGGTGGGCCCACGGCGAAGGAGGTGCCCGGTTGAGCGAGGACACGCGCACGACGCCGAGCGCTGCACCGTCGACGACGCCTTCTTCGGCCAAGCCGCCGACGCCGCGCTCGGTGCGCTCACGCCTGGTCCGGTTCGGTGGGCGGCACAGCCCGTCACCGGCGCTCGAGCCGCTGCTGCGCACGGTGCGGGACAACGACCCCAAGGCGGACCTCGCCCTGATCGAGCGTGCCTACGCCACAGCGGAGAAGGCGCACCGCGGGCAGTTCCGCAAGAGCGGGGCCCCCTACATCACCCACCCGGTCGCGGTGGCGACCATCCTCGCCGAGCTCGGCACGACCTCCTCGACGCTGGCGGCGGCCCTGCTGCACGACACGGTGGAGGACACCGACTACTCCCTGGAGCACCTGCGCGCCGACTACGGCGACGAGATCGCGATGCTCGTCGACGGCGTCACCAAGCTCGACAAGGTGAAGTTCGGCGAGGCGGCCCAGGCGGAGACGGTGCGCAAGATGGTCGTGGCGATGTCACACGACATCCGTGTGCTGGTCATCAAGCTCGCCGACCGGTTGCACAACGCCAGGACCTGGAAGTTCGTGCCCTCGTCCTCCGCTTCGCGCAAGGCGCGTGAGACGCTCGAGATCTACGCCCCGCTCGCGCACCGGCTCGGGATGAACACGATCAAGTGGGAACTCGAGGACCTGTCCTTCCAGACCCTGTACCCCAAGGTCTACGACGAGATCGTGCACCTGGTCGCGGAGCGCGCGCCCGCCCGCGAGGAGTACCTGGGCGTGGTGCGTGACCAGATCCAGTCCGATCTGCGCTCGGCCAAGATCAAGGCCACCGTGACCGGGCGCCCCAAGCACTACTACTCCGTCTACCAGAAGATGATCGTCCGCGGGCACGACTTCAAGGACATCTACGACCTGGTGGGGACCCGCGTCCTGGTGGACTCCGTGCGGGACTGCTATGCGGCGCTCGGCGCCCTGCACGCGCGATGGAACCCGGTTCCCGGTCGGTTCAAGGACTACATCGCGATGCCCAAGTTCAACATGTACCAGTCCCTGCACACGACGGTGATCGGCCCGGGCGGCAAGCCCGTCGAGATCCAGATCCGCACCCATGAGATGCACCGTCGTGCCGAGTACGGCGTGGCCGCGCACTGGAAGTACAAGGAAGGCGCCAAGGGCTCGGAACCGGATGCGGGCTCGGGGGACATGCAGTGGCTGCGCCAGCTGGTCGACTGGCAGCGCGAGACCACCGATCCTTCGGAGTTCCTCGACTCGTTGCGCTTCGAGATGCAGGGCGCCGAGGTGTACGTATTCACCCCGCGCGGCGAGGTCGTGGCGCTGCCCGCGGGGTCGACCCCGGTCGACTTCGCCTACTCGGTGCACACCGAGGTGGGTCACCGCACCATGGGTGCCCGCGTCAACGGGCGGCTCGTCTCGCTGGACTCGGTGCTCGAGAACGGTGACGTGGTCGAGGTCCTGACCTCGAAGTCCGAGAACGCGGGCCCCAGCCGGGACTGGATGGCGTTCGTCAAGAGCCCGCGCGCCCGCAACAAGATCCGGCAGTGGTTCTCCAAGGAACGCCGGGAGGAGGCGATCGAGTCCGGCAAGGACGCAATCGCCAAGGCGATGCGCAAGCAGAACCTGCCTATTCAGCGGCTCCTGTCCCACGAGACGCTTATGGGCCTGTCCAGCGACATGCGCTACCCGGACGTCTCCGCGCTGTACGCCGCCGTGGGCGAGGGCCAGGTCTCCGCGCACTCGGTGGTCACCAAGCTGGTGCATCTCATGGGCGGGGAGAACGGAGCCGAGGAGGATCTGGCCGAGGTGACGCGGCCGGGGGCGACCACCCCGTCGCGGCGCGTGCGGACCGGGGACCCGGGCGTCGCCGTCAAGGGCGTCGAGGACGTGTGGGTCAAGCTGGCACGGTGCTGCACACCGGTTCCCGGTGACGAGATCATCGGCTTCATCACCCGCGGCCAGGGCGTGTCCGTGCACCGGGCGGACTGCGGCAACGTCGAGGGCCTGCGCAGCCAGCCCGAACGGTTCGTCGACGTGTCGTGGACCACGGGGGCGAGCACGCTCTTCCTCGTCCAGATCCAGGTCGAGGCACTCGACCGCTCGCGCCTGCTGTCGGATGTCACGCGGGCGCTGTCCGACAACCACGTCAACATCCTGTCGGCCACCGTGTCCACCTCCAACGAGCGCGTGGCCGCCTCCCGCTTCGTGTTCGAGATGGCCGAGCCCGCACACCTGGACACGGTGCTCAAGGCCGTGCGCAAGGTCGACGGTGTGTTCGACGTCTACCGCATCACCGGTTCCAAGGCGCAGGAGCTGCCGACGCTGCCGGAGTAACGCCCAGCGCCTGCTCGACGATCGCGCAGGCCGTGCCGGACCGGCTGAGGTCCACCCGTGTGCGCGCGTGGTGGAGCAGTGTTGCAGGGTCGAGGAGACCTGCGGCCAGCAGCCGACGCAGCCACGCGACGGGCGTGTCGCTGCGCACGGCGACGTCGAGGGCGGTGCGCAGCGGCGTCGTGACCGCCACACCGTTGAGCTGTTCGACGTCCACGCCCGTCAGCCTTGCCTGGTGGCTGGTGTGCTCGGGCCCCGGAGCCGGGCGATGGTGGCGCGGGTCGTAGAGCAGGGTCACCCGGGCGGGCGCCTGGCCGCCAGTATGGACCCAGGCGGCGGCATCGATCCCGACGACGGTTCGCGCCGACCAGATCGGCACGAGCGCTTGGGCACGGTGCGCCGCCGTGACCGGCGTGCCTGCTGGCACCGCGGTCGTGTCCCGGAGCAGGCGCAGCACCCCGTCGGACAGCAGCGTCTGGAAGGCCGGATAGCCGCCGACGTCGTCCGGGCGCACCAGATCATCCCCCGTGGCCGGGGATCCGAGCAGGTGAGCGAGACGCATGGCCCCAGGGTGCGATGCCGGCGCGTGCCCCGCCACTGCGTGGCGCTCAGCTGTGGACGGAGATCAGCCGCGAGAGTCGCGCGCGGCCTTCACGATCTGCTCGAGCCATGAGCGCTTGGCGCTCAGGGCGTCCTCGACCTTGCGGATCGCGCGAGCGTCGCCGGCGGCGGTGGCCGCCGCCAGCTCGGACTCCAGCTGGGCAATCGAGTCCTCCAGCTGCGCGGCCGCGCCCTCGGCGCGGGCCAGCGTCTCGGGGTTGGATCGCTTCCAGGCGGCGTCCTCCGCGTCGCGGATCGTCTGCTCGACCGTGCGCATCCTGGCCTCGATCCGCTGCACGTCGGCGCGAGGAACGCGTCCGGCTGCGTCCCAGGCATCCTGCAGGTCGCGTAGCGTCGCCTTGGCACGGGAGAGGTCGGTGATGGGGAGCAGCGCCTCGGCGTCGCTCAGGATCCGCTCCTTGACCACAAGGTTCGCGCCGTACTCCGCATCGGTTGCCGCGTTCTGCGCCTCTCGGGCCGCGAAGAACACGTCCTGCGCGCCACGGAAGCGTGCCCACAGCGCGTCGTCGTCCTTGCGGCTGGCACGCCCAGCGGCCTTCCACTGCGTCATCAGGTCGCGGTACGCGGCTGCGGTGGCACCCCAGTCGGTGCTGGTCGCCAGGCGCTCGGCCTCGGCCACGAGCGCCTCCTTGGCCGTCTTGGCCGTCGAGTTGCGCGCCTCGAGCTCGGCGAAGTAGTGCCGACGCTCGCGGTCGAACGCGGTCCGCGCGTGGCTGAACCGCTTCCACAACGAGTCCTCGGTGGGCCGGTCGATGCGCGGTCCGGTGCGCTGGGCATCCTTCCACTCGCCGAGCAGGTCACGGAGCTGGTCACCGGCCTGGCGCCACTGGATCTTGCTCGGGTCGGTGGCCGCGACGGCCTCGGCGGCCTCGACGATCGCGATGCG
>JBQGOU010000049.1:0-14248 GCA_052086865.1 Cellulomonadaceae bacterium | reverse complement strand
CCTGGCTGCTCAGCGCCGCGATCCCCGGCCGCTTGGCCGTCGACCCCGTATGGCTCGCCGAGCCCGCGACCGCGGCCCGCGCGCTCGGAAGCGGGCTGCGGGAGCTGCACGACACCCTCCCGCTCGATCAGTGCCCGTTCACGTGGGCCGACGACGACCGGATCGCGGCGGCGGAGCGGCGCCTCGCCGCGGGCCTGGGCCCCGAGAGCTGGCACCCGGAGCATCGCGCCCTCGGCGTCGCCGGGGCACGAGCACGGCTCGCCGACCGCCCGCCGCCTGACCGGCTCGTCGTGTGCCACGGGGACGCGTGCGCGCCCAACACCCTCCTGGGCGACACGGGAGCCGTCGTCGGGCACGTCGACCTCGGCACGCTCGGCGTCGCCGACCGGTGGGCTGACCTCGCGGTCGCGGCCTGGAGCACCGAGTGGAACTACGGGCCCGGATACGCGGAGGAGGTCTATGCCGCCTACGGCGTGCCCCCGGACCGTGAGCGCGAGGCCTTCTACCGCCTGCTGTGGGACCTGGCCTGACCCCAGGCGCGACCGGGCCTGCTCTCCCGCGTTCCCTTGCCGTGCAGAGGCCTGGTGTCAGTCGTTCATCACCGCGACGAGCGAGCGGTAGCGCGCGTTGTCGAGCAGGTCCTCGAGCAGCACCAGCCGGCCCGCCGAGTCGGCCAGCGGAACCTTCCAGTTCGGGTACTCGGTGTCCGTGCCGGGCTGGTTCTGGGCGCGCCGCTCCCCCACGGCGTCCGCCAGGGACACCCCGAGCAGCACCGAGGGGGTGAGCTTGATGAACCGGTGCAGGGCCTCGACCAGCTCCCGTTCGGAGGGGTCGTCGCCCACGAGCCCGCGTGCGGTGAGCATCCGCACCATCGCATTGCGCTCGGCCTGCGCCTCCGCACGCACCCGCTGCACCGGGGCGGCCAGCAGGCCGAGCCGCTCGCGGATCTCGACGTGCTCACCGGCGAGGTAGCCCGCCGTGGGGGGCAGATCGTGCGTGGTCACCGACGTGAGCGCCATCCGGCGGTAGGCCTCGGGCGGCAGAGGGGCGCCGTCGTAGCCCTTCTCGAACCACAGGATCGAGGTGCCCAGCACACCGCGGTCCGCGAGGTAGTCCCGCACCCAGGGCTCGAAGGTGCCGAGGTCCTCGCCGATCACCACCGCACCGGCGCGCTGCGCCTCGAGGCACAGGATGCCGATCATCGCCTCGTGGTCGTAGCGTACGTAGGCGCCCTCGTCCGCGGCGTTGCCCGCGGGGATCCACCACAGCCGGAACAGCCCGATCACGTGGTCGATGCGCAGCGCTCCGGCGTGCCGCAGGATCGTGCGGATCATGTCGCGGAAGGGCGCATAGCCGACCCGGGCCAGGCCGCGCGGGTCCCACGGCGGCTGGGACCAGTTCTGCCCCTGCTGGTTGTACATGTCCGGGGGCGCGCCGACCGTTGCGCCCTTGGCCAGCACCGTGTGCAGCGCCCAGGCGTCGGCACCCTCGGGGTGCACCCCGACCGCAAGGTCGTGCATGATCCCGATGCGCATGCCCCCGGCGCGCGCGCGGCGCTGTGCACGCTCGAGCTGCTCGTCGGCGACCCACTGCAGCCAGGCGAAGAAGTCCACCCGAGGGGCCAGCTCGCGGCGCAGCCGAGCCACCTCCTCGGTTCCGGGATCGGACAGCTCCGGCCCCCACTCCCGCTCCCCGTGGGCCTCGGTGATGGCACACCACAGCGCGAAATTCTCCAGTCCCTTGCCCTCGTGGGCACGGAACTCCTCGAAGCCGGTCTGCCGCGCGGCCGAGCGCTCGGCGCCGAACACCACCTCGAGCGCGGACTTCTTGGCGGTCCACACGGCGTCTCGGTCGATCGGACCGGGGTCGGTGTTGAGCGCGCGGACCTCGTCCGCGCTCCACGCGACGAGCGAGCGGTCGGCTGCGCTCAGGTAGGCGGTCTCGCGGATGTCCTCGACCCGGATGTAGATCGGGTTGACGAAGCGACGCGAGGTGGGCAGATAGGGCGAGGGGGTCAGCGGCGCCACGGGTTCGGCGGCCTGCAGCGGGTTGATCAGCACGAAGTCGGCGTGGGCGCTGCGCGCCGTCAGCCAGGCCAGGTCGCCGAGATCGGCCAGGTCCCCCAGGCCCCAGGACTGCTTCGAGCGCACGGAGTACAGCTGGGTCATGAAGCCCCAGCCGCGCGAGCCGTCGAGGTCGCCCGGCAGGTCGAGGCGGGTCGGGACGACCACGAGCGTGGCGCGGTGCTCGCCGTCGGCGCCCCGGCTGCACAGTCGGTGCCACCCCAGCGGAAGCCCGTCCGGCAGCCGGAAGGTCGCCCGGCCAATGGCGCGGCCGTCGACGGACCGCGGCGGGGTGTACTGGTCCAGCTGCACAGCGGCCAGCGGGCCCCCGCCGTCCTCGAGCTCCACCCAGACCTCGACCGGGGTGCCGTCGGGCACGTGCACGGGAAAAGCCGTCGCGTCCCCGGCGCGCGCCACCACCGTCGGCGGCAGCGGCTGGCGCCACACGTCGTCCTCGACCTCGCGCAGCGCGAGCTGGACCCGCTCGGGCGAGCGTGCGTCAACCCCCAGCGCGCCCAGCACCGCGACGAGGGTGTCGGGTGCCACCCGGCGCTCGTGCCCGTCGAACGACCAGAAGTCGGTGCTCACACCCCGCGCACGAGCCAGGCGCAGCAGCGGTTCGTCGAGATCCCCGGGTGTTTCCACAGGTCGATGATGCCAGAGCGCGGGCGGGCGAGCACACAGCGACCCGCGCCGCCGGGCGAGTCCCGGGATCGAGGCGGGAGACCTAGGGTGGGGGGATGAGCCTCGAGACGACGCCGCTGCAGGCCACGACGCCGAGCCCGACGCCCGACCCGTCCCCCAGCCAGCTGCTCGACCAGGTCACGGACCAGCTGCGTGACCCCGGGGAGAACTCCTCGTGGACGGACTGGCTGGTAGGCGCTCCCCTGCGGATCCTGATCATCGCGGTGGTGGGAACGGTTGCCCTGGCCCTGCTGCGGCGCGGGATCCGGCTCGTCACCGAGCATGCGGCGCGCGCCCCGCGCACCGAGGCCGGGGAGGTCCTGTCCCGCATCACCCCGCTGTCCTCCGAGCGCCGTGCCGGGCGGGCGCGGACCTTGGGCTCGGTGCTGCGCTCCTCCGCCAACGTCATCGTCGGGTCACTGATGGTGCTGATGATCCTTGATCAGCTCGACATCAACCTCGCCCCGCTGCTCGCGTCGGCCGGGGTGGCCGGGGTGGCACTGGGCTTCGGCGCCCAGAGCCTCGTCAAGGACTTCCTGTCGGGGATCTTCCTGCTGCTCGAGGACCAGTTCGGGGTCGGCGACGTCGTCGACTTCGGGGACGTCGTGGGGACCGTGGAGTCGGTGGCCCTGCGCGTGACCACGGTGCGCGACTTCACCGGCACCCTGTGGTACCTGCGCAACGGGGAGATCATCCGCACCGGGAACCGGACCCAGGGCTGGTCCCTGGCCGTGGCGGACATGCGCGTCGGATACGACCAGGACGTGGACCAGGTCCTCGCGCTGCTCAACCAGGCGGCCGCACAGGTACGCTCCGACACCGAGCTGAGCGCCGCTCTGCTGGCGGCGCCGACCGTCATCGGGCCCGTCGACCTGCGAGCGGACTCCGCGCACTTCCAGATCACGGTGAAGACGGTGCAGGGCATGCAGGACCCCGTCTCGCGGGCGCTGCGCGCGAAGTCGCTCGAGGCGCTTCGTGCGGCGGGGATCCCCCTGGCCACGGTGCCCTGGAACCCCGACGTCTGAGCGCGACGCTCAGGCCCAGCCGAACACGGCGTCACCCGCCTGCACGTGGCGGCCGGGCACGGCCATGATCTCGAGCGCGTCGCGCGGCACCTGCACGCCGACGACGGGGCACATGGTGGACAGCCCCTGATCGGCGACGGCGCGCGGACTGAAGCTCACCACGAGATCCCCGGCGTGCACGCGCGCGCCCCGGTGCACGTGTGTCACGAAGCCGTCACCGCGCAGCGCCACCGTGTCGATCCCGAGATGGACCAGAACCGTCCGGGTGTCCTGCCCGTCGCCGTGGTCAGGGTCGTCGTCGCCGTCTCCGTCGGTCACCGTCACGGCGAACGCGTGCGGGAACAGCGTCGCAACCACCCCGGAGACGGGGGCGAGCACGTCGACGTGCTCCGCGTGCCCGGGGTCGATCGCCAGGCCGGGTCCCACCATCGCCTGCGCGAAAACCTGGTCGGGCACATCCGTGAGCCTGACCGCACGGCCGGGCAGCGGGGCGCGGACGATCAGCTGCTCGTCGCGCGCGCCGCCGTCCATGATCGCCTCAGCGCAGCGCGTCCAGCTCGGCGGCGAGGTTGTCCGCCTCCGGGCCGACGATCACCTGGACCACGTGACCGGAACGCACGACGCCGAAGGCGCCCTCGTCCTTCAGCCGGGCCTCGTCCACGACGTCGGGGTCCTTCACCTCGACCCGCAGCCGCGTGATGCACGGCTCCAGATCGACCACGTTGGCCTCGCCGCCAAGTGCGGCGAGAAACACTTCCGCCTTGCTCATCCCAACTCCTGACGCTCGGCACGACACCGCCTGGGGGTGCGGGTCTTTCCTACAGCCTAGTCGGACCGGGGCCGTAGCGGCGCAGGTGTCGCTACGGTTGGTCCAGGGCGCCGGGCCGGGCAGACTCTCCCTCAGGCGCCGTGCGCGCGGTCCCGCGGCGGCGAACGACGAAGGAGCCCTGGATGAGCCAGTCCGGACGAGTGGAGCTGACCGGGATCGGCGTGTCGCGCGGACGGGCAGCGGGCCCCGTGCTCCGACTCGAGGATCCCGTGCCGGAACCGGCCGCGGCGCTGCGCCTGCCGCCCGAGGCGGACCACTGCGCCCAGGCGGACCGGATCGCCCGGGCGGTCCAGCAGGTGGCGTCGGATCTCGAGCGCGCGGGGGCCCTGGCCACCGGGGAGCCTGCCGCAGTGCTCTCCGCCATGGCGGCCATCGCCCTCGACCCGACACTCACCGAGGACGCCCGCCGGCGCGTCGTCGAGGGCCATCTGCTGCCTGAGCGCGCTGTCTGGGAGACGGCCGAGGACGTCGCAGCCCAGTTCGCCGAGCTCGGCGGGCACTTCGCCGAGCGCGCCGGAGACATTGCGGACGTCCGCGACCGGATCGTGGCGGCGCTGACCGACCGGCCCGCCCCGGGCGTCCCCCACCACGACGAGCCCTACGTCCTCGTCGCGACGGATCTCGCGCCCTCGACGACGGCGACGCTCGACACCGAGCTGGTTCTGGCGATCGTCACCCGCGGGGCCGGGCCGACGTCCCACACCGCCATCGTGGCCAACGCACGCGGGATCCCCGCCGTCGTGGCCACGGGCGAGGCCGCGGACCTGCTGGTCCCCGGGTCTGTGGCCCTGGTCGACGGCGGCACCGGCCTGGTCGTGCTCAACCCGACGCCGGCCGAGGTGGCGCTGGTGGCCGACGGCGCTCGCCGGCGCACCTTCTCAGGTCAGGGGCGCACGGCGGACGGTCACCGCGTGGAGCTGCTGGCCAACATCGCGGCTCCCGGCGACGCGGATGTGGCCGTCCGGCACGGCGCCGAGGGAGTGGGCCTGCTGCGCTCGGAGTTCTGTTTCCTGGGGCGCGAGCACCCCCCGACGGTGGCGGAGCAGGTGGCGCAGTACCGCACCGTGTTCGCCGCGTTCCCCGGCCGCAAGGTCGTGATCCGCACCCTCGACTCCGGCGCCGACAAGCCCCTGCCGTTCCTGACCGGCGACCACGAGGAGAACCCTGCGCTGGGGGTGCGCGGCGTGCGCGCGACCGAAGCCCACCCGGAGCTGCTCGAGACCCAGCTCACGGCGATCGCCACCGCCGCGCGCGCCGAGCAGGCACACGTGTGGGTGATGGCGCCGATGGTCTCCACGGTGCCGGAGACCGAGGACTTCGTGGCCGCCTGTGCCCGGCACGGGCTCGAGACCGCTGGCGTGATGATCGAGGTGCCGAGCGCCGCGTTGCTCGCCGGACCCATCCTGTCCCGCGCCGCGTTCGCGTCGATCGGCACGAACGATCTGACGCAGTACACGATGGCGGCGGACCGGTTGCTCGGCTCGCTCGCAGAGCTCGCCGACCCGTGGCAGCCGGCGGTGCTCCGCCTCATCGCGGCCACCTGCGAGGGCGCACGCCGTAGCGGCAGGCCGGTCGGGGTGTGCGGCGAGGCCGCCTCGCATACGGCCCTGGCCACGGTGCTCGTAGGCCTGGGCGTCACCTCGCTGTCCATGACCCCGCGGGCGATCGGGGACGTCGCCGCGTCGCTGGCGGCCGTGACGTTCGACCAGTGCCGCGCCGCGGCCGACCTCGCGCTGAGGGCCGAGACCGCGCAGGAGGCGCGCAGCCGGGTCCGTGAACGGCTGCCCCAGCTTGCGGAGCTGGGCCTGTGAGCTGGTGGCCGTGCGCCCCGGCCGGCGCGCGTGGGAAGATCGGCCCGTGAGCGTCGAGGAGTCCTTCTACACCGCCGTCGGCGGCCACGACACCTTCGTCCGGCTGGTCGAGGCCTTCTACGCGGGCGTGGCCGAGGACCCGGTGCTGCGCCCGATGTACCCCGAGCAGGACCTGGGCCCGGCCAAAGAACGGCTCACCGGCTTCCTCGAGCAGTACTGGGGCGGCCCGACGACGTACTCGAGCACCCGCGGCCACCCGCGCCTGCGCATGCGGCACGCCCCCTACCGGGTCGACCCCGACGCCCGGGACCGGTGGTTCACCCACATGCACGCCGCCGTGACCGGGCTGGGGCTCGCGCCGATGCACGAGTCGATGCTCCTGGACTACCTCGAGCGTGCAGCGCACTCCCTGGTCAACACGTTCGGGGACTAGCCGGTGGCCGGTGCGCCGCGTGTGGTTCCATGGTTCTCGTGACCGTCGAACCCGCGCAGCCCGCGCCCCCGCTGCTCGCCCTGCTCGACGTCGTGGACCTCGAGCGCACGGACGAGAGCACGTTCACCGGCGGGAGCCTGCCCCAGCTCAACGGCCGTGTCTACGGCGGACAGGTCCTTGCCCAGGCGCTGCTCGCGGCAGGCCGGACGCTGGACCTGCCTCGCGACCCGCACTCGCTGCACGGCTACTTCCTGCGCGCCGGCGACCTCGACGAGCCGATCGTCTTCGAGGTCGAGCGGCTGCGCGATGGCCGCTCGTTCTCCGCCAGGCGCACGCACGCGATCCAGTCGGGCAAACCGATCCTGTCGATGATCGCGTCCTTCCAGGAGCGCCAGTCCGGCCTCGAGGAGGCCCAGGAGATGCCCTGGGCACCAGATCCGGAGACCCTGCCCTCGGCCGTCACGATGCTCAGCGCCATCAACCACCCGGTCGCCAAGTTCTGGACGCAGCAGGCCGCGTTCGACATCCGGCACGTGGACGGCTCGCTCTACCTGGGCCCCGGCCCCGAGCGCACGGACCGGCAGCTGGTGTGGGTCCGGGCCCGCGGCCGTGTGCCCGGCGACCAGCTGCTGCACCGTGCGCTGATGGCCTACGCCTGTGACCAGCTCATGCTCGAACCCGTGCTGCGCCGCGCCGGTCTGAGCTGGGCGACGCCGGGCCTGTCGGTGGCGAGCCTCGACCACGCCATGTGGTGGCACCGCGATGCCCGCGTCGACGAGTGGCTGTTGTACGTGCAGTCCTCCCCGAGCGCGTCCGGTGGCCGCGGTCTGGGTTCCACGCGGGTGTTCGCGCAGGACGGCACCCTGGTGGCGAGCATCGGCCAGGAGGGCATGGTGCGCGTCCCGGAGGCGTGAGCCACAATCACCCCATGGTGCGACTTCGCCGGGTGTCGGTGTCCTCGCCGGGGTACTCCCGGCGGCTGACGGACGGCGCGGTCACCTTCCTCGACGTGGACGGAACCGCACTGTCCAGCGACGCGGAGGTCACCCGCTGCGAGCTCCTCGCCGTGCCGCCGGCCTGGCACAAGGTGTGGATCTGCCGTTTCGCGAACGGTCACATCCAGGCCTACGGCCTCGACGCGGCCGGTCGCGGGCAGTACATCTAC
Source organism: Cellulomonadaceae bacterium (assembly GCA_052086865.1). GTDB lineage: Bacteria > Actinomycetota > Actinomycetes > Actinomycetales > Cellulomonadaceae > Flavimobilis. The sequence goes on along the minus strand of JBQGOU010000049.1, from coordinate 6,238 downwards.
CATCCGGTATGGCGCGAACGGCGCAACCGCGCCAAACACGATCGTGTGCTCGAGGTGGCCTCACGGCTGCCCGCCGCGCGCCGTCGCGTGGGGCACGATCTCGCCCAGGAGGGGCTGGGCCACGACACGGTGATGGCACTGGCCTTCCGACTGCTCGACCTGGCCTACTTCCGCGCGGGCAGCGAGGCCTACGCCCGGCGCAACCGCAGCTACGGACTGGCCACCATCCGCCGCGAACACGTCCAGCTGCTCGACGGGCGGAGCGTCCGCTTCACCTACCCCGCCAAGTCCGGTCAGGAACGCGACGTCGTCGTCTCCGACCCTGCCGTGCGCAGCGCGGTCGAGGCGCTGCTGCGCCGGCGCAGCGGACGGCGGCTGCTCGCCTGGCGTGAGCAGGGCCGGTGGGTGAGCGCGCGCAGCACCGACGTCCAGGCCTACGTCAAGGAGCGGCTCGGCCAGGACGCGACCCCCAAGGACTTCCGCACCTGGCACGCCACGGTCATGGCGGCGCGCGGGCTTGCGGACGCGGGTGCGCCGCCCGAGGGCGAGCGCGCCCGCACCGCGGTCGTCGCCGGCGTGGTGCGCACGGTCGCCGCCGCGCTCGGCAACACCCCGGCGGTGGCACGGGCCTCCTACATCGACCCCCGTCTGGCGGACCTGTGGGAGCAGGGCCGCACGATCCGTCCCGGATGCACGCAGCGGCAGGCGGAGCGCCACGTGCTCGAGCTGCTGGGCTGACTCAGCGCCGGCGGAACCCGATGCGCTCCTCGCGGAACGGCTCCCACGCAGACCGTTCGGCGTCGGTGATGCGGCGCGGGGCACCGGTCCGCGCATCGACCATCACCAGGGTGGCCACGGCCCTGGCGTAGGGGGCGCCGGCGAGTGCGGGACCGATCCGTTCCGCATGCTCGGAACCGTCGTGCACCGCATAGCAGATGTCGAGGCTCGCGCCCCCGATCTTGCCGAGCCACATCTCGACCTGCAGCGGGAGGCGGGTGTACCCCAGGGGGCGCAGGTACTCGATCTCCTGGCGGGCGACGAAGGTGTGCGTCGTGGCCTGCGGACCACTGTCCACGACGGCCGTGGGCCAACGATCGGCCGGCTCCGCATCCGGGGCGAGCCAGAACGCGACGATTCTGGCCTCCTCGAGGATGCGGAACATCTCGACGTTGTTGACGTGCTGGTAGGCGTCGAGATCGGACCAGCGCAGGGTGATGGGCACGTGCAGCCTCATCGGGCTCCTTCCGGGTAGCGGCTCGTCCTGAGGCTAGCGCCTCTCCCCCGGGACGAACGCGTCGGGGGCCGCGGCGATCACCGCCGCGGCGCGGCACCGCTCGAGGCGCGCGAGCTCGTGGGCCAGCGGGGCGCTCACGTGGTCCTCGGCCACCTGGGCGACGGCCGCCTGCAGCCGGACCAGGGCACGCCGTGCCCGGCGCCGCGCTCCGACTCCGGCCAGCGCGCGGGCAAGGCCGGCGAGCACCAGCCCGGCTCCGACGCCGCCCGCCAGCAGCAGCGTCGGGACCGGCACCGCGCCGACCCGCGGCAGGGTGGGCTCGGGCAGCTGCAGATAGCCGAGCAGGGCGACCACCAGCAGCCAGACGGCGCCCGCCGCCGCCACCGCGAGCAGGGCCCACTGCAGGGCGCCGACAGCACGCCACCAGCGCGGCGAATCGACGGGCACGGCGCCGGCCGCCGCGCCGGCGACGGCGTGGTCGAGAGCGCCGGCCAGCTCGGGACCGGCTGCGGGCTCCGGCACGGACATCGCCCACCCGGTGGGCATGCGCGCAAGTTCCGCGTCGGCGAAGCGGCGCACCGCGAGCCGGGTCTGCGCCTGCTCGGTCGCCGTCGGGCCGGGCACCGAGGTGCGGTCCGTGCCGGAGCCGAGGTGCAGCCGCCGCATCGGGTCGGGGCGCAGCCGCGCGAACAGGCGCGTGGGAGGCCATCCGGTCCGGGCCCGGGCGTGGCGGAGGGTCGCGGAGCGCACGGCGGCGACGACCGTGGGGACGCCCGCCGCGTCGCCGAGGGCGTCGACCAGCTCCTCGCGCGTACCGCGCACCGGCACGGCCGGGCCGCAGGCCCGCTCGATACGGGCCGCGACGGACCGGATGTCGGCGACGAGCCGCGCCGTGGCGGCCTCACGGCGCCGGGCCGCCTCGACCAGCAGCGCACGCAGCTCGTCCACCCCCTGCCCGGTGCGCGTGGAGGCCCCGAGCACCGTGGCCCCCCACAGGCCGTCCTCCTGCGCGAGCCGGCGCAGGTCCGCCAGGCAGGCGCTCGCCTCGGCAGGGGTGAGCCGGTCGATCTGGTTCAGGACGAGGACGATCACCGCTCCGTGCCCGGACAGCGGGCGCAGGAAGCGTTCGTGCACCACGCGGTCGGCGTACTTCTGCGGGTCGAGCACCCACACCAGGAGATCTGCGCGGTCCACCACCCGCCCCGCCGTCAGCGCATGGGCGCTGACCACCGAGTCGAGGTCCGGCAGGTCGAGCAGCACGAGCTCGGGCGGCCCGCCGGGGACGCCGCCGCGCTGCCGGCGAGGCACCTCGAGCCAGTCCAGAATCAGGTCGGCGTCCTGATGCGCCAGCGCCAGGACCTGGGTGGTCGTCGGCCGGCGTACCCCCGGGGCGGCGATCTCAGCCCCGGCGAGGGCGTTGAACAGCGAGGACTTCCCCGACCCCGTCGCGCCGGCCAGCGCGACGACGGTCTCGTCGCCCAGCCGGACGCGATCCTGCCCGCGGTGCAGAACGGCGCGCGCCTCGTCCAGCAGTTCCGGCTCGAGACGATCCGCGCCGGCCTCGGCCGCGCGGGCGAGCGCCGTCATACGCTCGGCGAGGGTGGGCACCCAGCGGTCCGTCGCCCGCTCGGTCCGCTCGGTCCGCACGCTCATCGCTGCCCCGGCGCGCCACGCAGGCGGCGCCACCAGCGCCGCGGCTTCCGTGCCGACGCCCCGGACGCGTCGGCGGGAACGAGGGCGGGGGCGGGGCGCAGCGGGCGCGCGGCACGCTCGACCCCGGCCGCCGCGGCGACGCGATCAGCAGCCTCCCGCAGCTCCTGACCGCTCGGTTCGTCGACGTCGTCGACGTCGATCAGCCGGGTGTAGCGCTCCGCTTCCCCCTGCAGCAGAGCGCCCACGCGGGCGTCGAGCCGCTCGTGGGCGATGCAGGACAGTCGCCGCACCGCATCGTCGCCGAACACCGCCTCCAGCAGCCGCTGGGCGAGGACGGCCGTGCCACCGGCGATGCCGACCTCGGCACCGGTGAGTCCTCCGGTGGCGGCGAACACGACCACCATGAGCGCAATGCCCAGCCCGTTGACGCCGAAGGAGAGGGCGCGCGCCGTGCCGCGCTTGGACGCGGACTGCTCCCCCACGAGTGCGAGGACGTCACCCTGCCAGGCGCGGATCTGCGCGCCGATGCGATCGGCGAGGTCCGCGGCGGGTGCGGCGAGCTCGGGGTGCTCACGCACGATCGCGCCGGCCGGGTCCGCGTACCAGCCGCGGAACGCCCGCCGGGCCGCCTCCTGCGCGGCGTCGAGCACGACGCGCTCAAGGCTCGTGCTGATCGCCTCGGCGACGGCGGGCGCCTGCACGCGCCGCCCGCGCAGCCACCCCGACACACGGTCGCGTGCTCGTCCGACCCGGTTCTCCAGCGCGCGGAAGAAGTCCCCCGTCCCCACGAAGTCCTGCCAGCGTGCGAGCACCTCCCCGCGCAGCAGCGTGCCGTCCGAGGTTGCCGCACGCACCTGGTCGTGGGCATCGTCGTAGGCGCGGGTGACGACGGCGCGTAGGGCGTCACCGGCCGCGCGCTGCTCGTCGGCAGCCTCGCCAAGCCGCCGGGTTCCGGCGACGACGGCGCCCACCGCACCGTCCCACGTCGCCTCGACCGCCCGGGCCCGGGCACCGGGGTCCGTGGCCAGGTGGGTCAACCACGCGGCGATCGGGGCGACGTCGGCCTCGGGCAGCAGTCCGCCGGTCAGCGTGCGCTCGGGCAGCACGAACACAGGCGCCGCGGCGAGGCCGTGCTCGTGCAGCATCCGGCGCAGGTCATCCACCACAGGCTCGGCGCCCGGGTCGACGCGGTCAAGGACGACTGCCGGTTCGGCCCGGCGGGCCGCGGCCTCGCGCAGCAGATCCCACGGCACGGCGTCCGCGTACCGCGCCGCGGTGGTCACGAACAGCCACTGGTCGGCCGCGGCGAGCAGCTGCGCGGCCAGCTCCCGGTTCTGGGTGACCACCGAGTCGATGTCGGGTGCGTCCAGCAGCGCGAGCCCGCGCGGCACCATCGGCGAGTCGATGAGCTGCAGGGACCGGCCGGCGGGCGCCTTCTCGCTGCTCCCCCGGATGCGCACGAACCCGGGCAGCACGCGGTCGTCGGCGAACCAGTCGGCATCCAGGGGGTGGTGCACCAGCACCGGCGCGCGTGTGGTCGGGCGCAGCACCCCGGGCGCCGTGACATAGGCGTGCAGCAGGGAGTTCACCAGGGTCGACTTCCCCGCGCCGGTGGACCCACCGACGACGACGAGCACCGGCGCGTCCTGGGCACACAGCCGCGGCAGCAGATAGTCGTCGAGCTGGGCGCACAGGGCATCGCGCTCGGCCCGCGCCTCGTCCGCCCCCGCCGCGGGTAGCGGCAGGCGGACGGCGTCGAGCCGGGTACGCAGCGCGCCGAGGGCAGCGATCAGGTCCTCGGTGGCGCTCATGTGTCCAGTCTGCCCGATCCCGGGCGTCCGGCCGTGTCCCGGGGAGCCTGCGGCGGTGTGCCGGCTCCCCGGGTCAGGCTCAGTCGCGGGTCAGGCGACGGTGCGTCACCCGGTGCGGACGGGCGGCGTCGGGGCCGAGCCGCTCGACCTTGTTCTCCTCGTAGGCGGCGAAGTTCCCCTCGAACCAGTACCAGCTGGCCGGGTTCTCCTCGGTGCCCTCATAGGCCAGGATGTGGGTCGCGACCCGGTCGAGGAACCAGCGGTCGTGCGAGACGACCACGGCACAGCCCGGGAACTCGAGCAACGCGTTCTCGAGGGAACCCAGGGTCTCGACGTCCAGGTCGTTGGTCGGCTCGTCGAGCAGCAGCAGGTTGCCGCCCTGTTTGAGGGTGAGCGCGAGGTTCAGCCGGTTGCGCTCACCACCGGAGAGCACCCCGGCCGGCTTCTGCTGGTCCGGGCCCTTGAAGCCGAACGCGGCGACGTACGCGCGCGACGGCATCTCGACGTTGCCGACCTTGAGGAAGTCCAGACCGTCCGAGACGACCTCGAACAGCGTCTTCTTCGGGTCGATACCGCCGCGAGACTGGTCCACGTAGGAGATCTTGACGGTCTCGCCGACCTTGAGTTCGCCGCCGTCGAGCGGCTCAAGCCCGACGATCGTCTTGAACAGCGTCGTCTTGCCGACGCCGTTGGGGCCGATGACCCCGACGATGCCGTTGCGCGGCAGGGTGAAGGACAGCCCGTCGATCAGCTCGCGGTCGCCGAAGCCCTTCTCCAGGTCCTTCGCCTCGAGGACGATGGATCCCAGACGGGGGCCGGGCGGGATCTGGATCTCCTCGAAGTCGAGCTTGCGGGTGCGGTCCGCCTCGGCAGCCATCTCCTCGTAGCGGGCCAGACGAGCCTTGGACTTGGTCTGGCGGCCCTTGGCGTTCTGCCGCACCCAGTCGAGCTCCTCGCGCAGGCGCTTGGCCTGCTTGGCGTCCTTCTTGCCCTGGACCTTCAGCCGCTCGGCCTTCTTCTCCAGGTAGGTGGAGTAGTTGCCCTCGTACGGGTACAGCCGCCCGCGGTCGACCTCGCAGATCCACTCCGCGACGTGGTCAAGGAAGTACCGGTCGTGGGTAACCGCGAGGATGGCGCCGTCATAGGCCGACAGGTGCTGCTCGAGCCACAGCACCGACTCGGCGTCGAGGTGGTTGGTCGGCTCGTCGAGCAGCAGCAGGTCGGGCTTCTCCAGCAGCAGCTTGCACAGCGCCACGCGGCGGCGCTCGCCGCCGGAGAGCACCGAGACGTCGGCGTCCGGCGGCGGGCAGCGCAGCGCGTCCATCGCCTGCTCGAGCTGGGCGTCCAGGTCCCAGGCGTCCGCCGCGTCGATGGCCTCCTGGAGCTTGCCCATCTCCTCCATCAGCTCGTCCGAGTAGTCGGTCGCCATGAGCTCGGCGATCTCGTTGAACCGGTCGAGCTTGGCCTTGATCTCGCCGACGCCCTCCTCGACGTTGCCGAGGACGGTCTTCTCCTCGTTCAGCGGCGGCTCCTGCAGCAG
>JBQGOU010000048.1:0-14469 GCA_052086865.1 Cellulomonadaceae bacterium | reverse complement strand
ACCTTCTGCTCCGGAGGCAGACGCTCTATCCCCTGAGCTACGAGGGCGGGGGTGCTGATGCAGCACGGTGCATGAGACTACCACCGGTGCCGGGCGCCGCCGGCATCACCCGTGCCCGGGGCCGGCACGCAGGGCGCCTGCCCCGAGGTGCAGCGGGGTTGGAGGACCGGGCGTCACCGGAGCGCTGGGCGTCAGGAGGCCGAGGCGCCGAACGTCGTCAGGTACGCCGCGAGGTAGCCGGAGATCTCCCGGGCGGCGGCGTCGGGGTCCCCGGCGGCGATCGCCTCGACCAGGTCGGTGTGCGTGTGGTCGGAGTGCACGGTCTGGACGTTCGTGCGGATCGAGTCACCGATCGCGTCGAGCAGGTTCTCGTACAGGTCGAGCAACAGCGGGTTGTGCCCCGCGGCCGCAATCGCCCGGTGCAGGGCCAGGTCGGCCGGCACCATCGCCTCCACGTCGCCGGCCGCGAACGCGGCCTCGCGGGTCTGGTTCAGCGCCCGCAGGACGATGACCTCGTCCGCGGTGCGCCGTCGGGCCGCCTGCCGCGCCGCCTCCACCTCGAGGGCGTGGCGCACCTCGAGGATGTGCTTCTGGTGCACGTTCTCGATGCGCCGGCCCAGCACGACCGTGAGCTCGGAGTCCGAGAGCACGTAGGTGCCCGAGCCCTGGCGGCGGACGAGCAGGCCGGAGTGCACGAGCGACTGCACGGCCTCGCGCACGGTGTTGCGGCCGACGCCGAGCAGCGCGGTCAGGTCGTGCTCCGTCGGTATCCGGGAGCCCACGGGCCACTGGCCGGACACGATCGCGGTGCGCAGCTGGTCGACTGCGCGGTCGATCAGGCCGGGCTGGGTGGGCATCGGGGGGCTCCCTGAGAGTGAGGTGTGTAGCAGAAGTGAACACCGCGAGGCCCCCCGGGGACCAGTAGCGTCCGCCCACCGGGCGCCACCGCGCGGCCGGGGATGCCACCGGAACAGCAGCGGGGCGGCCACGAGGTCCCGGCGCCACTCGGTACGATGAGCCGGTGACCCCCTCCGAGCTCTCCCAGGCCATCGCTGCTGCCCTGGCCGCCGCCGTCGCCGACGGCACGGCGGCCCTCGACCCCGCCGACGTGCCCGAGACCGTCCACGTCGAACGGCCCCGGCAGCGTGAGCACGGCGACTGGGCGACCAACGTCGCGCTGCAGCTCGCCAAGAAGGCCGGAACCAAGCCCCGCGACCTCGCCGAGGACCTCGCCGCGCGGCTGCGCGCCACGCCGGGGATCGAAGGGGTCGACGTCGCCGGGCCCGGCTTCCTCAACGTGACCCTCGAGGCCGCGGCCGCCGGCGAGCTGGCGCGCACGATCGTCACCCAGGGCGCGCAGTACGGCCGGGGTGAGACCGAGCAGGGCACGCGGATCAACCTCGAGTTCGTCTCGGCCAACCCGACCGGGCCCATCCACATCGGCGGGGTGCGCTGGGCGGCCGTCGGCGACTCGCTCGCGCGCGTGCTGGAGTTCGCGGGCGCCGCCGTGACCCGGGAGTACTACTTCAACGACCACGGCGAGCAGATCGACCGCTTCGCCCGGTCGCTGCTCGCGCGCTCACGCGGGCAGGCCACGCCCGACGACGGTTACGGCGGCCAGTACATCGACGACGTGGCGGCCGCCGTCGTGGCCGACGCGCTCGCGGACGGCGAGCGCGACCCGCGCGAGCTGCCCGACGCCGAGGCGCTCGAGGTGTTCCGCGCTCGAGGCGTCGAGCGCATGTTCGGCGAGATCAAGCAGTCGCTGCACGAGTTCGGCGTCGACTTCGACGTGTACTTCCACGAGGACTCGCTGCACGCCTCGGGTGCGGTGGGCCGCGCGATCGAGCGTCTGCGCGAGGGCGGGCACATCTTCACCAAGGACGGCGCGACCTGGTTGCGCACCACCGACTTCGGGGACGACAAGGACCGCGTCGTCATCAAGTCCGACGGGAACGCGGCCTACATCGCCGGGGACGTGGCCTACTACCTCGACAAGCGCGAACGCGGCTTCGACGAGGTCATCATCATGCTCGGCGCGGACCACCACGGGTACATCGGGCGAATGATGGCCGTGTGCGCGGCGTTCGGGGACACCCCGGGGGTGAACCTGCAGATCCTCATCGGCCAGATGGTCAACCTGCTCAAGGACGGCGAGCCGCTGCGCATGTCCAAGCGGGCGGGCACGGTCGTCACGCTCGAGGACCTGGTGGACGCCGTGGGGGTGGACGCCGCCCGGTACTCGCTCGCGCGGTCCTCGGCGGACTCCTCGATCGACATCGACCTCGACCTGCTCACCCGCGCCACCAACGAGAACCCCGTGTTCTACGTGCAGTACGCCCACGCCCGCACGGCGAACGTGGCGCGCAACGCGGCCGAGCGAGGGGTGACCCGCACCGATGCGTCGGGGGCCGAGGTCTTCGACCCCGCGCTGCTCACGCACGCAACCGAGGCGGCGCTGCTCGGCTCGCTCACCGAGTTCCCCCGCGTGGTGGCGCAGGCCGCCGAGCTGCGTGAGCCGCACCGCGTGGCTCGCTACCTCGAGGCCCTCGCCGGCAGCTACCACAAGTGGTACGGCGAGTGCCGGGTCACCCCGGTGGGCGACGAGCCCGTCACCGACACCCACCGGACCCGGCTGTGGCTCAACGACGCGACCCGCCAGGTGCTCGCCAACGGACTCGGCCTGCTCGGAGTGAGCGCACCGGAGCGGATGTGAGCCCCGCCGCGCCCGCCTATCCGCCCACGGGCACGTCCGTGCCCGGCGAGCCGTGGTCCACGGGCGTGACCCGCGCCGCGGACGGCGAGGTCGCCGTGGCCGGGGTGCCGGTCGGGGAGCTGGCCGAGAGGTTCGGCACACCCGTGTACGTGCTCGACGAGCAGGATTTGCGCGCCCGGGCTCGCGCCTATCGGAGGTCCTTCGAGCGTGCTTTCGCCGAGATCGGCACCCAGGTCGACGTGTTCTACGCGGGCAAGGCGTTCCTGTCCGTCGCCGTGGCGCGCTGGGTGCGTGCCGAAGGGCTCAACGTCGACACCGCCTCGGGCGGGGAGCTGGCCGTCGCGCTGCGCGCCGGCGTGCCCGGCTCGGCGATCGGCCTGCACGGGAACAACAAGTCGGACGCGGAGATCGCGCGAGCACTCGAGGCCGGCGTGGGCCGGATCATCGTCGACTCGCTGGTCGAGATCGACCGCGTTGCCGACGCCGCGCGGGCCACCGGGGTGCGCGCACCCGTGATGGTCCGGGTCACCACGGGCGTGCACGCCGGCGGACACGAGTACATCTCCACCGCCCACGAGGACCAGAAGTTCGGTCTGTCGCTGACCGCCGGTCCGGGCGACGAGCAGTCCCCGGCGCTGACGGCGCTGCACGCGGTGCTCGCCCGGCCCGAGCTCGAGCTGCTCGGCATCCACTCCCACATCGGCTCCCAGATCCTCGACCCGTCCGGCTTCGAGGTTGCGGCGACCAAGGTGCTCGCTCTGCGCGCCGAGCTCGCCGCCCGCACCGGCACGCTCGTGCCGGAGGTCGACCTGGGCGGCGGCTACGGCATCGCCTACCTGCCCGGGGAGCTCGCCCTGGACCCCGAGCGCATCGCCACCGACGTGGCCGGGGCCGTCGCCGCGGCGGCCACCCGCCTGGGCACGCCCCTGCCACGGTTCTCCATCGAGCCCGGCCGGGCGATCGTCGGGCCTGCTGGCCTGACGCTGTACCGCGTCGGCACGGTCAAGCCCGTGCGCACCGACGACGGCGTGCGGACGTATGTGTCCGTCGACGGCGGCATGAGCGACAACATCCGCCCCGCCCTGTACGGCGCCGCCTACCACGCCGAGGTCGTGAACCGGCTCTCGGACGCGCCCCCGGTGCTCGCCCGCGTGGTCGGCAAGCACTGCGAGAGCGGCGACGTGGTGGTGCACGACGTGCTGCTGCCCGGCGACGTGCACGCAGGCGACCTGCTCGCCGTCGCCGCAACCGGCGCCTACGGACGCTCGATGGCCTCGAACTACAACATGCTGCCCCGCCCGCCCGTCGTCGCGGTCGTGGACGGGGAGGCGCGCGTGCTGGTGCGGGGCGAGACCGAGGACGATCTGCTGGCGCTCGACGTCGGCTGAACCCCTATCCTTGGGGGCGCGTCCCGGCCGGTCGGCCGGACGGCGCGCACCCCCACCGACGGACGAAGGACTGTGATCGCGTGACCGGACCCGAGGCGACGCGTGTCGCCCTGCTCGGATGCGGCGTCGTCGGCACCGAGGTGGTGCGGCTGCTGCGCGAGGAGGCGGACGACCTCGCCGCCCGGGTCGGGGCGCGCCTCGAGATCGTCGGCGTGGCGGTGCGTGACACCGACGCGCCGCGCGACCCGGTCGTCGACCGTGCCTGGCTGACGGACGACGCCGCGGAGCTGGTCACCCGCGCCGACGTCGTCATCGAGGTCATGGGCGGAATCGAGCCGGCGCGCGAGCTGATCCTGCGCGCCGTGGCAGCGGGTGCGAGCGTCGTCACCGCCAACAAGGCGCTGCTGGCTGCCGACGGTCCCACGCTCTACGCCGCCGCGGATGCCGCCGGGGTGGACGTCTACTTCGAGGCCGCCGTCGCCGGGGCCATCCCGATTGTGCGCCCGCTGCGCGAGTCGCTCGCCGGGGACCGGGTGCAGCGTGTGCTCGGCATCGTGAACGGCACGACCAACTACATCCTCGACGAGATGACCACGCGTGGCCTGGGCTTCGACGAGGCGCTCGCCCAGGCCCAGGAGCTCGGCTACGCCGAGGCGGACCCGACGGCGGACGTCGAGGGCCACGACGCCGCGGCCAAGGCCGCGATCCTCGCCTCGCTCGCGTTCCACACCCGGGTCGGCATCGCCGACGTCGCCTGCGAGGGCATCCGCGCCATCACCGCCGACGACGTCGCCTGGGCGGCCCGCACCGGCCACGTCATCAAGCTGCTCGCCATCGCGGAGCTGAACGACGGGGCGGTGCTCGCCCGCGTGCACCCGGCGCTCGTGCCGTCCGATCACCCGCTCGCGGGCGTGCACGGGGCGTTCAACGCCGTGTTCGTCGAGGCGCAGGCCGCCGGTGAGCTGATGTTCTACGGGCGCGGTGCGGGGGGCGCCCCGACGGCCTCGGCCGTGCTCGGCGACGTCGTCTCCGTGGCGCGTCACCGCGTCCAGGGCGGGCGGGGCCCGTCCGAGTCGGCCTACGCCGACCTGCCCATCGCGGCCGCCGACTCGGCGCCCACCCGCTACCAGTTCCGCCTCGAGGTCGTGGACCGCCCCGGCGTGCTCGCCCAGATCGCGCAGGTCGTCTCCGCCCACGGCGTCTCGATCGAGTCTGTGCGCCAGACGGGTGAGGGCACGGAGGCGACCGCGCACCTGGTCATCACGACGCACCGCGCCGTGGAGTCCGCGCTGTCCGGGACGGTCGCCGCCATCGGGGCGCTCGAGCCCGTTCTGCAGGTCACATCCGTTCTGAGAGTCGAGGGAGCCTGATGGCCCACCAGTGGCAGGGCATCATCCGTGAGTACGCCGACCGCCTTCCGGCGCATGTGCAGACCGACGTGGTCACGCTGGGGGAGGGGGGCACCCCCCTCGTCCCCGCCCCCCGGCTCTCGGAGCTGACCGGCGCGGACGTGTCCGTCAAGGTCGAGGGGATGAACCCGACGGCGTCCTTCAAGGACCGCGGGATGACGACGGCGATCTCGGCGGCGGCCCACCGCGGTGCCAGGGCCGTCGTGTGCGCCTCGACGGGCAACACCTCGGCGTCCGCGGCCGCCTATGCGACGGCGGCGGGCATGACGTGCGCCGTGCTCGTGCCGGACGGCAAGATCGCCATGGGCAAGCTGAGCCAGGCCGTGGCGCACGGGGCGAGGCTGCTGCAGGTGGACGGGAACTTCGACGACTGCCTCGTGGTGGCCCGCAAGCTGGCCGAGGTCTACCCGGTCGAGCTCGTGAACTCGGTGAACCCGGACCGCATCGAGGGGCAGAAGACGGCCGCCTTCGAAATCGTCGACGCCCTGGGCGACGCCCCGGACATCCACGCCCTGCCGGTGGGGAACGCGGGCAACATCACCGCCTACTGGAAGGGCTACACCGAGTACGCCGCGGACGGTCCCGCCACGCACCGGCCGCAGATGTGGGGCTTCCAGGCCGCCGGTGCGGCCCCGATCGTCCTGGGGCACCCCGTGACCGAGCCGGAGACCATCGCCACCGCCATCCGGATCGGCAACCCCGCCTCCTGGGAGCAGGCCGTCGAGGCTCGCGAGACCTCGGGCGGGGTGATCGAGTCCGTCACCGACGAGCAGATCCTCGCCGCGCACCGCGTGCTGTCCGCCGAGGTCGGGATCTTCGTGGAGCCGGCGTCCGCCGCGGGCGTCGCCGGAATCCTCGCCCGGGCCGAGCGCGGGCTCGTGCCCCCCGGCGCGCGGGTGACCGTCACCGTCACCGGCCACGGCCTGAAGGACCCGCAGTGGGCGCTCCGTACCGCCGACGGCGGCGAGGTGCACCCGCAGCGGGTCGGGGCCGACGTCGTCGCCATCGCCGACGCGCTCGGACTGGGCTGATGCAGCTCGGTGCCGACCACGTCCGGGTCACCGTCCCCGCAACCAGCGCGAACCTCGGCCCCGGCTTCGACTCCCTCGGGCTCGCCCTGGGGCTGCACGACGAGATCGACGTCCGCGCGGTCGGCGCCGCGCAGGTCACCGTCGAGGTCAGCGGCGAGGGCGCCGAGGACGTGCCGCGTGACGAGAGCCACCTCGTGGTCCGGGCCCTGCAGGCCGGGCTCGAGGCCGCCGGCGCCCCGCTGACCGGGCTCGAGCTGCGCTGCGTCAACCGTGTGCCGCACGGCCGCGGGCTCGGGTCCTCGGCCGCAGCCGTCGTCGGCGGTCTGTTCGCGGCACGCGGCCTGATCGCGGACCCGGCGGCGCTGGACGACGTCACCCTGCTCGCCCTCGCCACCGAGCTCGAGGGGCATCCGGACAACGCGGCCCCGGCCATCCTGGGCGGCGCGACCATCGCCTGGGTGGGCGCCGCAGGACCGCGCGCGACCCGGGTCGAGGTGCACCCCGACGTGGAGCCCTGGGTGCTCGTGCCGTCGAGCACGCTGCCCACCCGCACCGCCCGTGGCGTACTGCCCGGCCACGTCCCGCACGCCGACGCGGCCTTCACCGCCGGCCGGGCCGCGCTGCTGATCCATGCGCTGACCCGTGACCCGGACCTTCTGTTCGAGGGCACCGAGGACCGCCTGCACCAGGACTACCGGGCGCAGGTGCTCGCCGGCTCCTACGAGCTGGTGCGGGCGCTGCGCGCCGAGGGCCTTGCGGCGACCGTCTCGGGCGCCGGACCCAGCGTGCTCGTCCTTGCGCGCGGCGCCGACGGCGACCTGGTGCGCGAAACCCTCACCGCGCTGATCGCGGGCAGCAGGCAGTGGCGTGTGCTGCTGCCTGGCGTCGACACCCGCGGGGCGAGCGTGCGCAGGGAGCCCGCCGGCGTGTGACGCACGCCTCGCCGACGCGTGTGCGCGCGGGCCCTGTGCACCGCGAGACGGCGATGCTACAGTGATGCTGGCTTCCCCACCGCGAGAGCGTGAGCCAACCGAGAGGTTCGGCGGCCGTGACAGGGGAGGCGATCCAGCTCACTGTCGTCGATTCCGGCGTACCACCCGCTGTGCAGGGGTGGCGTGGACTCGCCGTGAGCTGGTCACGATCCCGCACCTCGAGAGTGCGAGACGTCACAGACCCGCGAGCCGCACCCGCTGCGGCTGGCATGTTGACAGGGAAGGGTCCCTCACCAGTGACTGAAACCATCGACGCAGGCGTGAGCGCCCGTCAGGGCAGCGGCGACGGCGGCAACGCCCGCACCGCGATCTCCGCCATGCGGATCCCCGAGCTGCAGGCGGTTGCCGCCCAGCTCGGGGTCAAGGGCACGTCCAAGATGCGCAAGAGCGACCTCGTCGAGGCGATCACCAAGGCTCGCGGCAACGGCGCCCCCGCCCGGTCCGCTGCGCCCCGCGCCGAGGCCTCGGGCCGCACCCGGGACGAGACGCCTGAGACGCAGAAGCCTGAGACACAGAAGTCCGAGAAGCAGAAGTCGGCTCGAGCGCAGCGCAACGATGCCCAGCCGTCCGAGCGCGCGGACCGCGACCGGACCGAGAAGAACGACACGCAGTCCGCCGAGCGTCCCACGAACCGTGAGCGCGCCGCCCAGGACCGCGAGTCGGCCGCGCGCGCCCGGGCCCAGGCCCGTCTCGCCGCGCAGGAGGGCGCCGACCGTCCGCGCACCGAGCGGGACGCCGAGCGTCCGGCCCGGGCCCAGCGCGGCGAGGACTCCTCCGCCCGCGCGGCCGTGGCCGCCGACCTCGCGCAGATCGAGCTCGAGCTGCCCGACCGCGGCAACCGGTCGCGCCGCGCCGGCCGCACCAGCGGCGCCCCCGAGGGCACGCGTGAGAACGAGGCGCCGCGCGAGGGCTCACGCGAGGAGTCCGGCACCGACAACCGCGCCCGCCAGCAGCGCGACGCGCCGCGCCAGCAGAGCAACGACGACGACGAGCGCGGCGGCAACCGACGTCGGCGTGGACGCGAGCGGCACCGTGAGCGCGACCGCAAGCGCGGGCGCACCCCCCGGGGCGGCAACGCGGACATGTACGAAGAGGTCGAGGTTGCCGACGACGACGTGCTGCTGCCGATTGCGGGCATCGTGGACCTGCACGACAACTACGCGTTCGTCCGCACCTCGGGGTACCTGCCCGGGCCGAACGACGTGTACGTGTCGATGGGTCAGGTCAAGAAGAACCACCTGCGTCGCGGCGACGCGATCACGGGTGCGGTGCGCCAGCCCCGCGACGGCGAGCCGCAGGTGCAGAGCAACCGGCCGCGGGACAAGTTCAACGCCCTCGTGCGGCTCGACACGGTCAACGGCGTGCCGCCCGAGGAGGCCCAGGGCCGTCCGGACTTCTCCAAGCTGACCCCCCTGTACCCCCAGGAGCGGCTGCGGCTCGAGAACCCGGTGGCGACCAAGCTCACACCGCGTGTTATCGACATCGTCGCCCCGATCGGCAAGGGTCAGCGCGGCCTGATCGTCGCGCCGCCCAAGGCCGGCAAGACGATCATCATGCAGCAGATCGCCAACTCCATCGCGGCGAACAACCCCGAGGTCCACCTCATGGTCGTCCTCGTGGACGAGCGCCCCGAAGAGGTGACGGACATGGAGCGCACGGTCCAGGGCGAGGTCATCGCCTCGACCTTCGACCGGCCCGCCTCGGACCACACGATCGTCGCCGAGCTCGCGATCGAGCGCGCCAAGCGCCTCGTCGAGCTGGGCAAGGATGTCGTGGTCCTGCTCGACTCCCTGACCCGCCTCTCGCGGGCCTACAACCTCGCGGCGCCCGCCTCGGGCCGCATCCTGTCCGGTGGTGTGGACGCCTCCGCGCTGTACCCGCCCAAGCGGTTCTTCGGTGCGGCGCGCAACATCGAGAACGGCGGGTCGCTGACCATCCTCGCCTCCGCGCTCGTGGAGACCGGGTCCAAGATGGACGAGGTGATCTTCGAGGAGTTCAAGGGCACCGGCAACATGGAGCTGCGCCTGTCCCGCTCGCTTGCGGACAAGCGCATCTTCCCCGCTGTGGACGTCAACGCCTCGGGCACCCGGCGCGAGGAGATCCTCATGCCGACCGACGAGCTCAAGGTGGTGTGGAAGCTGCGCCGGGTCCTCGGTGCGCTGGACACCCAGCAGGCCATCGAGCTGCTCCTGGGAAAGCTCAAGGAGAACCGCTCCAACGTCGAGTTCCTGCTGCAGGTGCAGAAGACGACGCCAGGCGGCAAGGGCGAGGACGACAACGCCGGGCAGACCATCTGATCCGAGCGGTCCGGGCCCACCGGTTCCGCACGGCCCTGTCACGCAGCCTGGTGCTGCGCGGCAGGGCCGTCCTGCGTCGTGGCTCCGCGGCGATACGATCGATGCTCACAGGTGTGGACGAACGGAAGCCGGAGTGCCGAAGACGCTGATCATCACGAACGACTTCCCGACCCGCCAGGGGGGGATCGAGACCTTCGTCAAGGCCTTGGCCGATCGCTTCGACCCGAACGAGGTCGTCGTGTACACCGCCCGGATGCCGGGCGACGCGGCCTTCGACGCGACGCTTGGCTATCCGGTGGTCCGTGACCGCGCCTCGACGCTGCTGCCCACCCCCCGGGTGCGCCGCCAGGTGCTGGAGGTCTTCGCCGAGCACGGCTGCGACCGGGTGCTGGTCGGCTCCTCGGTGCCGCTCGGCCTGCTCGCCCCGGCGGTGCGCGCGGCGGGCGCACGCCAGGTGGTCGCGATGACCCACGGCCACGAGATCTGGTGGTCCCGCCTGCCGGGCACCCGGCAGGTGCTGCGCAAGGTCGCGCGGTCCGTGGATGTCCTGACCTACGTCTCCGCCTGGTGCCACGAGCACATCGGGGGGGCGATCGCCCCCGTGGACCGGACACGGATGCGCCGGCTCGCGCCGGGGGTCGACGTCGAGCAGTTCCGGCCCGGACAGGGCGGCGAGCACGTGCGGGCCCGGCTCGGGCTCTCGCCTACGACCCCGATGGTGCTGTGCGCCGCCCGTCTGGTCGAGCGCAAAGGACAGGACACGCTGATCGAGTCCTGGCCGCAGGTGCTGGAGTCCGTCCCGGACGCGCGGCTGGTCCTGGTCGGCAAGGGGCCGGCCGCCCGCCGCCTGGCCGACCGGGTCCGCACCCTCGGCCTCAAGGACTCGGTCACGTTCGTGGGTCCGGTGACCTGGCAGCACATCCCCGGGTTCTTCGATGCGGCCGACGTGTTCGCGATGCCGTCGCGCACCCGGCTCGGCGGACTCGAGCCCGAGGCGCTCGGCATCGTCTTCCTCGAGGCCGCTGCATGCGAGAAGCCCGTCCTGGTGGGCCGCTCGGGCGGGGCGCCCGACGCGGTGCAGGACGGGGTGACCGGCTACGTCGTCGACCCGCGCGACGACGCCGAGATCGCCGGACGCATCGTCGAGCTCCTGCGCGACCCGGAGCTGCGCCGGCGCATGGGCACCGCCGGACGCGCCCGCGCCGAGCGCGACTGGACCTGGGACTCGATCGCCGCACGGGTGCGCACCTACCTGGACCCCGACGATCCGGACGTGCCGCACCTGCGCGAGCGGTGAGCGCAGGCGGGATGATTTCCGCCCGTCCGCGCGTTCTGGCACAATGGCTCGTCGGTATCCGGTTCACGGTGCGTCGCTCGCGACCGACCCGGATGCATCACCCCAAGGAGATTCACCATGAAGAAGGACATCCACCCCGAGTACGTGGCCACCACGGTCACCTGTACCTGCGGGAACACGTTCGAGACGCGTTCGACCGAGACCTCGGGCGAGATGCGCACGGATGTGTGCAGCGCCTGCCACCCGTTCTACACGGGCAAGCAGAAGATTCTCGACACCGGTGGCCGCGTGGCCCGCTTCCAGGCCCGCTACGGCAAGAAGGCTGCCAACTAGCGACCTCCCAGCGCCGGTGCGCGCGGCGCCCGATCAACCTCTCCAGGGGCAGACGGGCGCTGCGGGCACCGGCGCTGTCGTCTGTGCTCCCGACCACGGGTGCGCGGATCCGCCCCGCAACCTAGGCAGGCACCCGATGAGCGAAGCTTCTCCCGAGTCGTTCGGCATGGTCGAGCCGCTGCTGGCCGAGCACGCCGACATCGAGCGGCAGCTGGCCGATCCCGGGGTCCACGCCGATGCGGGCCGGGCCAGGTCCCTGGGCAGGCGATACGCCGAGCTCAGCCGGGTCGTCGGCGCCTACCGGGCGTGGCGAGCCGCCTCGGACGACGCGCAGGCCGCCGCGGAGATGGCGGCCGAGGACCCTGGCTTCGCCGCCGAGCTGCCCGCGCTCGAGGAGGAGGCCGCGCACGCCTCGGAGCGGCTGCGCCAGGTGCTCATCCCGCGTGACCCCGACGACGCGCGCGACGTGATCCTGGAGATCAAGGCGGGCGAGGGTGGCGCGGAGTCCGCGCTGTTCGCCGGCGATCTGCTGCGCATGTACCTGCGCTACGCCGAGCACCGGGGTTGGAAGACGGAGATCATCGCCGCAACCGAGTCGGACCTCGGCGGCTACAAGGACGTCCAGGTCGCGGTGAAGTCCAAGGGCTCCGTCGCGCCCGAGGACGGGGTGTGGGCGAGCCTGAAGTACGAGGGCGGCGTGCACCGCGTCCAGCGTGTTCCGGTCACCGAGTCGCAGGGGCGCATCCACACCTCGGCCGCCGGGGTGCTCGTGTTCCCCGAGGTCGAGGACGCGGGCGAGGTCGAGATCGACCAGAACGACCTGCGCATCGACGTCTACCGTTCCTCCGGCCCCGGCGGACAGTCGGTGAACACGACCGACTCGGCCGTGCGGATCACGCACGTGCCCACCGGCATCGTCGTCTCGATGCAGAACGAGAAGTCCCAGCTGCAGAACCGTGAGCAGGCCATGCGGGTGCTGCGCGCCCGGCTGCTCGCCGCCCAGCAGGAGGAGGTGGCCGCCGCGGCCAACGACCTGCGCCGGTCCCAGGTGCGCACGGTCGACCGGTCCGAACGAATCCGCACCTACAACTTCCCCGAGAACCGCGTGGCGGACCACCGTACGGGGTACAAGGCCTACAACCTCGACCACGTGCTCGACGGCGATCTCGGGCCTGTCGTGCAGTCCGCGATCGAGGCGGACGAGGCGGCGCGGCTCGCCGGCGATGCCTGAGTCGGTGCCCGTGTCGACGCCCGTGCCAGCGCCGGGCAGCCGCCCGGGTGCGCTGCTGCGGTGGGCGCGTGCCGTGCTCGGCGAGGCGAAGGTGCCCACCCCCCGGGTCGACGCCGAGCTGCTGCTCGCGCACGTGCTCGGCGTCGGGCGTGGAGAGGTCGTGCGCCTCGCCGTGCTCGACGCACCCGTTCCGGGCGCTTGCGCCGAGGCCTTCGCCGCGCTCGTGGACCGGCGCGCGCTGCGCGAGCCGCTGCAGCACCTGACGGGCACCGCGCCGTTTCGGAACCTCGAGCTCGCCGTCGGGCCCGGGGTCTTCGTGCCACGTCCGGAGACCGAGCAGGTCGCCCAGGTCGCGATCAACGAGGCGGCGGCCGTGCTCGCCCGGACCGGCGCCGTCGCCGTCGTCGACCTGTGCACCGGTTCGGGCGCCCTCGCACTCGCCGTGGTGGACGAGGTGCCGGGAGCCGAGGTGCACGCGGTCGAGCTCGACGAGGCCCGGCGCAACACTGCGGCACTGGGGAACCGGGTGCACCTGGTGCGCGGCGATGCCCGCACCGCGCTGGGCGAGCTGGACGGGCGCTGCGACGTGGTCGTGTCCAACCCGCCGTACGTGCCGCCCGGCGCCGTGCCCCGCGAGGCGGAGGTGTCCCGCTTCGATCCGCAGGTGGCGCTGTACGGGCTCGGGCCCGACGGGCTCGAGGTCCCGCGCGGCGTCGTCACCGCCGCCGCGCGCCTGCTGCGCCCCGGCGGTCTGCTCGTCATGGAGCATGCCGAGGTCCAGGCCGACGCCGCCTGCGCCATCCTCGCCGCGCGGGGTTTCGTCGACGTGGCGACCATGGCCGACCTGACGGGCCGCCCCCGGATGGCCGTCGGACGGCGTGGAGCGGACCTCCGCCCGGGCCCGGGCGTGGGAGACTTCCCCTCGTGAGATCGTCACTTCTGGACGTGTCCGACCCGCTCACCTGGGGCCCCGCCCTCGACGAGGCCGTGGCCGCGTTGGGCCGCGGTGGGCTCGTCGTGCTGCCCACCGACACCGTGTACGGCGTGGGCGCGGACGCCTTCGACCCCGACGCCGTCGCGGCGCTGCTCGCGGCCAAGGGCCGGGGCCGGCAGATGCCGCCGCCGGTTCTGGTGCCGGACACCCGCACGCTCGACGGCCTCGCCACCGACATGCCGGACGCGGTCCGGGCGCTTGTCGAGGCCTTC
Source organism: Cellulomonadaceae bacterium (assembly GCA_052086865.1). GTDB lineage: Bacteria > Actinomycetota > Actinomycetes > Actinomycetales > Cellulomonadaceae > Flavimobilis. The sequence goes on along the minus strand of JBQGOU010000048.1, from coordinate 569 downwards.
TGGCCCGGCGGCCTGACCGTGATCTGCCGGGCGCAGCCGTCCCTCGCGTGGGACCTGGGGGAGACCAGGGGGACCGTCGCGCTGCGGATGCCCGACCATCCCGCGGCGCTCGCCCTGCTGCGCCGGACCGGGCCGCTTGCCGTCTCGAGTGCGAACCGCACCGGGCACGACGCCGCGATGACGGCGCATGAGGCCCGCGACCAGCTCGCCGACGCCGTTGCGGTCTACCTCGAGGCCGGACGCGCTCCGGGCGGGGTGGCTTCGACGATTGTGGACGCCACCGGACCGGCGCTGCGCGTGGTGCGCCCGGGTGCCGTGACCGCCGCGCAGCTGGCCGAGGTCGCGGAGCTTGCCGAGGTTGCGCAGCTTGCCGAGGCCGCGGAGAACGCCGACCCGCCGGAGGCGGGCGCACCCGAGCGCGAGGACGGCCCGTGAGGGTCTACCTCCTGGTGATGCTGGTCGCGGCGGCGGTCACCCTCGTGACGACGCCGGTGGCCCGGTGGATCGCCCTGCGGGCCGGGGCCATGACGGCCGTGCGCGCGCGTGACGTGCACACGGTGCCCAAACCA
>JBQGOU010000047.1:0-14507 GCA_052086865.1 Cellulomonadaceae bacterium | reverse complement strand
CGTCGCAGCTGAACTGCTCCGACGCGCATTCCGCTCCGCTCCGACGCGACCCGGAATCCGCCGGGAAAGCGTTCATGGCGAATTCGGGCTCGCGTCGGCGTGGGCGCAGAGCACCGATGACACGCCCGCGTATCGTGAACACGTCGCAAGGTGGCTCGCGACATCGACCGAGGTAGAACCTGTCATCAGGCGCCTCGCGGCGTTCACCGGAGTCTCCAACTCCGAGGTCCGCGACCTGTGCGAGTGGGCGAGGACCGGACTCGCGAGCGAGGTCGACCAGGTCGCGCGGTCGACGGTCTACACCCAGCCAGCGCTGAGTGAGCGCCTCGCGAACGCCGGAGTGCTTCCGATGTTCGGGTTCCCGACGCGCGTTCGGACACTTTTCCGGAGCAACACCAACGGTTCGATGACCCTGGACGAGATTAGCGACCGCGCGCTCGATCAGGCCGTCTCACTCTTCGCGCCTGGCGCCGAGGTGGTCAATGACGGGTGGGTCTATCAGGTCAACGGGTTTGCGTCGCCCTATCCCGACGGCCGTGGCGGGATCGGCTCACGCGACCCGATCCGCTCACGGTTCTCACTCGCTCGCTGCGACAACTGTGGTGCCTCGACGATGGCGGGTGTCCCCGGGTCACCCTCCGCGAGCGAGTTCGACCTGCCCGACTACTGCCCGGTCTGCGGCGGAACTGTGCAGAAGATGACCGTCTACCAGCCCGAGGGTTTCCGAACCCACCCGCTCCGCAAGGACGGCAACCTGTCCGACAACCAGGCGCCCACGGCGTCACGGCCGGCATTGGAGTGGACAGACCTCAAAGACGCCCCGGCGCGTCGCTCGCAGGCGCTGGATGTCTGGTCGCTCGATGCGGCCAACCTCGTCACCGTCAACGACAACAATCGCGACCTGTTTGATATGTATAGGCACTCCAACAACACGATCATCGTGCCCACAGTCGAGACGGCAGCGATCGACATGCCCAAGGTTGCCACCGGCGCGATCGGTGACGTACGGCGGACCGACGCGGCGCTGTTCCTCGTGCGGTCCGACGTCCTACCAACTCAGGTCGTCGCCACCGACCTCGCCGAGTGCGCCTCAGGCCAGGCCGCGATGCTCTCCTTTGGCGAGGCGCTCCGTCGAGGGGCTCAGGCGGAACTCGACATCGACCCGGACGAGCTTGTCGTCGGGCTCCAACCGCGACGGTTCGATGACACCAGGACCGCAGCCGTGTACATCGCAGACGCACTGGAGAACGGCGCTGGCTACGCGGCTGAACTTGCAGGCATGCGCATCGACGCGGTCATCACCCAGCTCGTCGACGTTGTCGGGGCTCGGTGGTCTGACGTCGCTCATCAGGAGTGCGACTCGTCGTGCCCGGACTGCCTGCGGTCCTGGGACAACCGGAACCTTCACCCGTTGCTCGACTGGCGACTCGCCCTCGATGTCGCGGAGATCGCGGCAGGCAACGACCTGAGGCTCGGTCGATGGTTCGACCTAGTTCCCGATGCAATCGAGGCATTTGAACTCGCGTTCAAGGAATCGTTGGAGCACCCGTACGCCTGTGAAGTTGTCGAGGGCGTGCACGTGCTCTTCCACGGCAGGCGCGCGGTCGTCATCGGCCACCCGCTCTGGAACGGCCGACGAGCCAAGTTCACGAGCCTGCAAGAAGGCATCCACCAGCAGTTGCTGGCTCACGGCGACACGGTCCACTGGACAGATGCCCGTACCCTCCGTGCCAGGCCCGTCACTGTCGCGGGCCTGCTGCTGAACGAGAACTATGGGTGAGTGTCCAAACACTAGATCGGAGTTGGCTCTCACTCTGTCCAGTTCTCCGCCATCAGGGGTCTGTCAAGCGAGCGGTGTAACGGGGATAACGGGGGATGCCCGCCACCTGGACGTCGAGCACGGACACAGCATGGGGACGTCTGGGTCCACCACCGGTTGATCTGGTTCCCCGTGCCAGACCGGAGCTCGTTGCTCGAAACTGTGGGGATACTACTACGCAAGCCGCTCGCGGAACCGTGCGCGGACAAGCAACCCGATGCTAGCGATGGCGAGGCCGGTCAACTTGACGGCGTTCCAGAACATGAGGCCCGTGAGCAGGGCGAGCCACACGCTGTCGGACTCCTCGAACCACTCCCCGACCCGCAGGCACACCCAAGTGTAGGCGGGCACGAGAAGGACCGCGATGGGCACGCCCCACTTGTGGCCGCGGCGGGTACGCACGAACGCGACGATCCAGTTGGTCGGCGCGTAGCGCCACAGCAGGCGCTGTGTGGTGCCGACGATCCAGAAACTGACGTACCAGACCATGGTGCCCCCTGGGTGTCTGCGCCGGTGCGCTCGCACCGGTGTCGTGAGCAGACAGTAGGTCCGGCGCCGATCACGCCTACGCGAAGACCGGGCGGCTTGTGGACGGACCGCGCTGCGAGCCGCTTGCTGGCGAGCAGGTCACAGGGCGAGGCCGACCTCGTCGGGTTCCAGGTCCTCGATCTCCGGCCCCTGGGTAACCGTCTCGGCTACTGTAGGTGCGGCTTGCCCGCGTGCGCTCCGCACCGCTCCCCCGATAGGCGGGTTGGTTTCCTTAGGTCTGAAACTGGTGTCGATGAGTTGGCGAAACTCCTCGCGCTCGGCCAGGGGACGAGTCACCTCGCGCTGGCGGGGTGTGGGGCGCAGGGCGCGGGCCGCTTCGAGGAAGGCCGGGTGGGTCTGGTCGGTGATGGCGACGTACCAGGGCACGGCGCGCAGGATGGCCTGGGCTGGGATCTGAGCCATGTGGTTGCGGTGGGTGACGAAGTAGAAGCGGTCGGTCGCGCCGCGCTGCAGGAGGCTCGACAGGCCTGCGTCGATCTTGTCGAATGCCCGCGAGAGGGTGAGGAGTTCTGCGCGTGTGGTGGTGCTCTCGGCGTCGAGGATCGTGTTGGCAGTGCTCATGTCGGCGACGACTGCCTGGCCGCGGCCGAGGTTGCCGGAGACGTTCTCGGTGACGTCGAGCAGGTTCAGGCATGTCGCGGCGCGAGCGGCGAACCTGCCTGCGAGGTCGGGTTCACCGGCCGCCAGTGCCAGCCGGTGCGCGCTGGCGCACATCAGCCGGTTGATGCGCAGGGTCGCTGTCATCGAGGCCATGTCCGGGAACTCGTGGTGAAGCCTCTCCCAGGCGTTGCCCAACGCGGCGATCGCGGCCCCGACACCGGTGGTGAGGTCGGAGCTGGCGGTCACTGGTTGGGGCCGGTGACCGCGCCGGTCGAGGGTGTACGCGGCGTCGGTGACATTTGTGGCGATCCGGGTCTCGCAGCGCAGCGCGGTTGAGGCAACGGCGAAGCTGCGCACCGCCCGGCCACCAGGGACGTGGTGGGGTTGGGTGCCGGTGACCCGTCCGGTGAGGGTCTGCCAGACTGGCATGTTGTAGTAGCGGGAGTCGAGCCGAGCGAGGGCCAGGGCGATCTGGCTCGCGTCGCGGATCAACAGAGCCCGCTCGCCGTGGTCGAGGTGGTCGCGCAGGAGCGGCAACTCACGTTCGCACGCCGCGACTGCGGCGACGGCGGCGCGCTTCCACGCGTTGACCAGTGGGTAGGGGAAGGTCGACCCGAGCTCGGCCGTGTTGGCCGCACGTCCGGCGGGTAGGGTGTCGCGGTTCGGACGTACCGCTTCGAGGTAGCTGAGAAGCTCGACTCCCGGCTTGTAGTTCGGCCAGACCGGGTCAGGCAGGGCGGTACGCAGCGCGGTGATCGGGTAGTCCCACACGATGGCGCGAAAGCGCACGATCAGCTCGGTGTAAGCCCGGGTCACCTCGGCCGGGGCCTTGGCCTTGACTGGGCCGTGGGCGCCGCCGAGCCGGAGCCTGGTGCGCCGAACCTGGACGATCTCCCCGATCGCGTCGCGCAGTAGGGCGGATGCGTCCCCGTACGTCATCGCGCACCGCCGGGCAGGAGGGCAGTGTGCCCGCGGTTGGGGTCGGCGCCCCAGCACGCATCGAGCGCGCTGACCGCCTCGGCCAGAGCGCTGTCATCGAGCCCGTACTGGGCAAGGTCGTCGATCGAGGCGCGGGCCGTGGTGTGCATCTCGGTGCGCGATGTGGTCGCGACGGGTTGGGCGGCCATGCGGGCGAACGGGTCGTGCAGGGCGTCGAGGCGCTGCAGGACTTCCCAGTAGTCGACCGGGCTAGTGGCCGGTGTCGACATCGCCAACGCCTTGAGGTGCGATCGGGCCACCTCGTAGGCGCGGAAGTGGCCGGGGCTGAGCGGTGTGGCCGGGATGCCGGGCTCGTCGCCCATCCGGGCGGAACCCGGGCGGGCGCGTTCGTCTCGGCTTGGCGTGACGTGGTCATCGTTCATGGCTGGCTCCTCGGTGTCTCGCGACCCGTGTCCGAGTGGGACTGGTCGCGTTCAGCGGACACCGAGGAGGTGTGCGGGAGTGGCCAAGGTGCCTCAACCTGTGGACAGCGAGGCGCCCGCGTGGGCCCAGGAGTTGGTTGCCGCCCGGGTGCGTATCCCCGAAGCCGCGGGCTCGTATCCCCCGCTGCGACCTGGAAGGACTGCCTGCAGCACGCCGTTGTCCACAACTTGCCCAGAACTCGTCGCATGGAGGAGATACGCACCCGCACGATCAGGGCATGTGGATGCTTCGCCCGCCTCGCGGCGGGGTCCTGTCAGCCGAGCTCGAGCCCCTGGGGCAGCGGTTCCTCGAGCTCGTCATCGAGCGCGCCCGTGAGCCCGAGCGCAGTGCGCATCGCAGCGGCCGCCCGGGTGGCGTCGCGGTGTTGGGCGATCGTGGCCGGTTCGACGCCGAGCGGAGTGTGACTGGTGATGGTGTAGCGGTCGCGGTAGGCAGCGACGATCTCCACCTGACGCAGCCACTGGGCCTGCTGGTCGGGGAGGGCCGGTTCCGGGCCAAGCCCGCGCACCCACGCCTGGCCGGTGCGCACGGCGCCGATGGCGAGGCTGCGGGCGCGGGTCTGCATGAGGTCGCGGCGCTCCTCGAGCGCGATACGCACGTCGTCGGGCAGGTCACCGACAACCGTCGGGATCAATCCCACGATGAGGTCCGGTTCCAGGGCGAGGTCGGTGACTGCGCGGTCGATGCGGTGGTGCAGGACGGCCGCGACGTCGTCGGCGTCGTCGAGGCGTTGTCGCCCGACGACGTCGGACATCAGCGCGGGCAGGTGCGCTCCCCCGGCCTCGGCGCGGCGCATCTGCGCGGCGAGCGGACCGAACGCGTCGGACTCGACGACATCGGCCACCGCTGGCACACTGAGCCCGCTCTGGCGTGCCAGTGCGTCGCGGACGATCGCCTCGTAGCGCGGGCGTGTGGCTGCGGCGGCGATGGTCTCGTACTCGGCGCCGATCTGAGCGATGCCGCTCCATACCTCTTGTTCGGCGGCGATGGTCTGGTGCGCGGAGAGCTCGGACCCGCTGTGGTTGAGCACTCCGTGGAGGACGACGGCTGCGTCGACGTCGTCTGGCTGGGGCGGGACGTGCAGGGAGTCGAGCCGATCCAGGGCGACGTAGGCGATGTTGGCCTCCCGCCCGCGGGTCATGGCGACGTAGAGGTTCTCGCGGGTGGTGGCGCCGGTGACCACGACGTGCGCCGCATCGACGGTCATGCCCTGGGCGCGGTGGGCGGTGACGGCGTACCCGAGCTCGACGTGCTCGGCCACATACTCGGGTGGCAGGACGACCGCGGCACCGAGGCGCCGCCCGGATCGCCGGACCTCGATGGCGCCGTCGGCTCGCACATCGGTCACCTTCCAACGGTCGCCATTGCGAACCCACCCGCCGAGCCCAGTGCGCAGGGCGCGGGCGTTGCGGCGCGTGATGACCAGGTCTCCCGTCGAGGCGCGAGCACCCTGGGCAAGGGCGACTTCACGGCTCGTCGAGGTCTGGCCGGTGTGGATGCGTTCGGCTCGGGCGCGCTCGTTGAGCAGGTGCACGGTCTCGCTCGAGTCCGTGACCAGCAGCGCGCTGAGCCCGGCGGCCACGTCGGCAGAGCAGGCGGCGTAGGCGGCGTCGACCATCTGCTCGGCGCTTCCTTCGCGCAGGCGGTCGTGGCGGGCGTAGGCGGCGATCACGTCGGTGCGTCCGGCCCGCAGGGCGAGGGAGGCGGCCTGCTCCCACTCGTGGGCGAAACGGTGCACTTCGGCCAGCTCGGGCACGTCGGTGCGCGCGGCGGCAAGGAGCGCGAACGCGCCCCCGGCGTCGACGGACTGGAGCTGGGCCCAGTCCCCGACAAGCAGAACCTTGGCGCCCGCGGCCTCGGCGCGGGCGGTGATGCGGTCCAAGGTGCCGGTGCCAGCGAGCGTGGCCTCGTCGATGACAACGAGCTGGTCGCGCGTGAAGTCGGCGCGGCCCCGTTCATGTTCGTGGAGCCACTTGGCGGTGTTGTCGCAGGCAATGCCGAGGTCCTCGGCAAGGACCGCTGCGGCTGCGGCAGACGGTGCGAGCCCGACGACGCTGCCTGGGCCGTGCTCGGCGGTCCAGGTCGCCAGGAGCGCGCGCATCGCAGTGGTCTTGCCCGAACCGGCCGGGCCGACGAGCAGGTCGACCTGGCGTCGCGACGTCGCGATCGCCCGCAGCGCTCGGCGTTGCTCCCCAGACAGCACCCGCCCGTCATGACGCCTTGCCAGGACACGCTCGACGACGCGCGCCTCGACGGCGGGCGCGGTGAGGTGCTCGGCGCGCTCGAGCAGGTGATCTTCGGCTGCGAGGATCTCGGGCGAGGAGAAGACGACGCCGCGCTTGGGGCGGAACACGCTCGACCCGTCAGGACGCCGGTAGTTCAGCGGGCTGGAGGCGAGCTCGGGTGGGCTCAGGGCGATGGACCGGGCCTCAGCCGCTTCGACGATGCGTGCGACGATGCGTTCGCGCTCGTCGATGGTCGCGAACCGCCAGCCCATGGTCTGACGGCAGGCTTCGGCCCACAGGTTCCAGTGCCGCCACGTCGAGCGCTTCTCCGCAACGATGCCCACGACTCGGCTCCCGACCTCGCGCACGAGGCCAGGGTCAAGGCGCTCGGCGCTGAGCGTTGCCGTCCCGCGAGCGGCGGTCAGCTCCCGCGCCCACACAGTCGGATCGTCACGCAGGGTCGCGGCAGCGCGTTGCCGCCACTGGGCGGTCAGATCTTCCAGAGACTGGATCTGCTTGTCGGGGCGCGTGGCGAGGGTGGCCTGGGCGCGCATCTTCACGATCCGTCGCGCAGTGGGCTGGCGCCCGTGGGCGGCGACGAACTCGGCGACGAGCCGATCCTTCTCCACCTCGATCTCGCGCGAGCGGCTGGCGAACAGGGCGACGAGGTCCTCGCTGACACCACGGATCTCCCACTTCTCAGATCGGTCGGTACCAGGGCGCTGGCGGCAGTCCCAGCCGACGCCGATCGCGGCCGTGAGCCGGTCGGCGAGGACGGCGTTGTAGTACTCGCTCAAGGCGACGACGGAGGCGTGGACGGGTTGCCCGTCCAGCGTGCGCCACTTGCGGTCCGTGGCCGTCATGGCCTTGTTCGAGACCACGACATGCGTGTGCAGCTGCGGGTCGCCGGCCCGCGAGTCGTAGTGGTCGTAGGCGGTCGCTGCCGCACCGACGACGTCGGCCCTCGCGACGAGGCCGTTGCCGCTGTCGGCGCCGACCCGGGTGCCGGCGACCTCGCGCTCGAAGAAGGCGAGCACCTGCTCGACGGCGACATGGTGGGCCTCGACGATCGTCGTCTGCGTCGCGGCATCGGCAAGGGCCCACAGGACCGAGACGGACTTCGGTACCGAGAAGGTGAGGTCGAACCCCGCGACCGCGCGACGCGTGCCGCGCGCGGTCTCCTCGCCCTCGATCCGGGCAACGGCGGCCGCGCGTTCCAGCCCCGACAGGTCCGAAGAGAGCCCGGCGACGCGGTCGGCGATGCGCTCGGCCAGTGGCGCGTACTTCGGGAACGGGCGCCCGAGCCCTTCAGCGGTGACCGGGTCACGCCCTTCGCCCAGGAGGTTCTGCAGCTGTGCGGCGGTGACGATGTCACCAGGCCGGAGCTCGCCGTTGCCGAACTCGCCGACACCGGACCCCATCCAGGTCCCTGGCGGGGTCCCGGCCTCGGCGTAGTAGCGCGTCAACGGCGTGGCCAAGGACCGATCCCCGTCGCCGGACACGACCGTGCGCAGCAAGTAGGCGACGCCGTCCCCGGCCCTGAGCACGTGCATCGAGACGGTCATCAGCACACCTCCGTCCACGAGGTGTTCGCCATACCCCAAGCGCAGCAAGGCTGCAGTCAACGCGGAGTTGACCGCGCCCCGGTGAACAGGCGCGACGGCTCGCATCAGATGCGATTCGTCATCGTCTCGCCTCAACTGCAAGACGTGTGCCCGCTCGATTGGGGTGGAGGAACGAGAGGGGATACACGGGTCCGAAAGGCTCCGCGTACTCCTGGGGTGGCGGCAGCGGGTGGGTTCGACGAAGTGGTCGGCGAGGGTGGCATCGGTGCCCGGCGCGAGCTGCTCAACGTCGTGGTGCCGGGTGCACACCTCTGTTTCATGGAAACCAGACCGTTACACAAATCGGGCATTTCGCCCGCTCTTGCGCTTGCCGAGGAGGTGTGATCGTGCTCACACTGGTGAAGTTCGGTCCCAGACCAGCACGTTCGTCTGAGGCCGTTCGCGTCCCGAGGGAACACTGGCGGTTCTCAGAGGAAGGCTCCGATGTGGCCGTTCGTGGAGGTCGAGTTGGTTCTCTAGCGACAGCACTCGTGGTGCTTGCCGTCGCTGCGGCGTGCTCCGGCACCCCCGATGACTCCCCCACCGCGACGCCAACGAGCACCTCGCCCACGTCCAGCCAGACGGCGACTCCCACGTCGGACACCGAGACCGCCGCGGCGAACGCCGAAGCGCTCGTCCGGGAGTACTACCGCGTGATCGACGAGCTCGGCGCTGACCCGTCGAAGCCGCTGGCCGAACTGGACGCCGTCGCAAGCGGAGACGAGGTCGAGATCTGGCGAGATGAGTTCGAACGCGAGCGTCACGATGGTTGGCGACAGGTCGGCGCGACCCGGATCGCCAAGCTCACGGTTCAGTCGGTGAACCTCGACAACTCCGCGAGTCGCGTCCCGACCGTTCAGGTCGATGTGTGCTTCGACGTCTCCGACGTCGATGTCGTCGACGGAAGTGGCACTTCTGTCATCACGGCCGAGCGGCCAGACACTGGGTGGGTTCGCCACACCGTCAGCAACTCCTCCTGGGACACCGATCCTGAGAGTGGCTGGCGCGTGTCAACGAGCGTGGATCTCGAGCAACCGTCATGCCAAACCGCCGACTGACGGACCTCGTCCTCCTCGTCCTCGCCGCGGCGAGCCTGACGATCCTCTCCCCGGGGATCGCCCAGGCCGACCCGCTCTGCGAGCGCGTGAACCCCCGCACAGGTACCTGCCTTGTGTGGGCGCAGCCAGATCCTCCCCCTGCGGCTGAGCCGATCTCGGACGGTGGCAGCGAAGGCGGCAGCGGCTCGGGCACGTCCACGAGGACCTGCACCTTCGGCGAAACTGAGATCCCGTGTAGCCCGAGCGGCTACACGTGGAACGCCTCCCGCGAGTGCTACGCAAGGCCTTCGGACCCCCAGCCTGACTTGGACGCCTCGGTGTGGGAGGGCCGCACGGAGGGGGTGATCATCTCGTGCGTCCCGCCGTACTGCGTGGTCGAGGGCGTCGGCATGGACGACTGCTACGACGACCTGTACTGGGCGCCTACGGCCCCTGCGGCCGGGCCGTCTCCCGGTGAGCTGGCCGACCGTGCGGTCGACTCGATGAACTTGCACGCGATCTCGATCGGCATCGTCCCCAAGCCGGGTGAGGACTCCGTCGGCCTGGTCGGGATGCCGGTGTGGATGTGGGCCGCCGACCCCGGGCCATCGACGACGGGCCCGACCACAGCCTCGGCGTCGGCCGCCGGTGTCACGGTCACCGCGACCGCTGAACTCGAGGACATCACCTGGGACATGGGCGACGGCTCGACCGTCGTATGCGGCCCGGGTAGTCCCTACAGCCCAAGCCGTGGTCGCGAGGCGTCACCTGACTGCGGTCACGTCTACACGACCACGAGCTGGGGCAAGCCGGGTGACACGTTCACCGTCTCGGCTACCTCGGCATGGGTCATCACCTGGGCTGGCGGCGGCCAGTCCGGAACCATCCGGCTGGACGGGCTGACCGAGTCCGTGCAGATCACGGTCGGTGAAGCGCAGGTGCTCGTGACCAACTGACGCGAGCACCGCCACACAGCAAGGGGGCGCAAATGACCAGCACGACCACACGTCCGCAGGACGCGGCCGAGGAAACGCGGCCACCACCCTCGCCGCTGCCACGCATGCGACGGCGTCCGGCCGTCGCGATCGCGACGCTTGCGGCCGCGGTTCTCGGGGCGTTGGGCATCGCGTGGCTGTGGACGTCCTCGACCGACGCCGCTCAGGTCGTGGTCGCGACGAACGACGTCCCCCGCGGCGCGGTCATCCAGGCCTCAGACCTAGGCACCGCGCGCATCACACTGGACCCGGTCCTCTCCCCCGTACCCGCCTCACGCGCCGACGAGCTCGTCGGGCAACGCGCCTCGACTGCCCTGTCGGCTGGGTCGCTGGTGACCGAGTCGATGGTCGAGCCCGAGACGCTCCCGGGCGAGGGCACGTCCCTGGTGCCGCTGGCGTTGACCCCGGAGCAGGCGCTCGGGCTCGGTCTCGAGGTCGGTGATCGGGTGAAGGTCGTCATGACGACGCCGCCCGGGCAGCAGGCCGAGGGCAATCCCGCCTTCACGCCGGCCGAGGTCGCCGGCGTGGCCGCGTCTCCCGACACCGGCACCACGGTGATCTCGCTCCTCGTACCCGACGTCGACGGCCCCGTGCTCGCCGATCGTGTTGCCACCGGCAACTTCTACCTCGTCCTGGACTCTCGGGAGGTGGACTGATGGCCCTGATCACCTTGTGCTCGGCCTCGGGGGCTCCCGGTGTCACGACGACCGCGGTGGCCCTGGCGATGCAGTGGCCGCGCCCGGTTCTTCTGGTCGAGGCGGACCCGCGCGGGTCGAACGGGCTGTTGGCCGGGATGTTCCGCGGCCATCGGGAGTATGAGACGGGTCTGCTCGACGTCGCGGCCTCGCCGTTGGCGATGTACGACGCCGTGCGGGACGCGGTGCGCCAGGTCGAGGGCACGAGCGTGCGCTACCTGGTCGGGACCCAGAGCCACACGCAGGCGGCCGGGCTGCGAGACCTGTGGGTCGGGCTCGGAGAGGAGCTGGCGGACCTGGAGCGCACGGGTCAGGACGTCATCGTCGACGCCGGAGCGCTCGGCTTCCCGGGATCTCCCGAGCCGCTGCTCGCCTGGGCGGACCTCACGCTCCTGGTCACCCGCACGCACCTGCCGGCCTTGTCGGGGGCGCGCCCGTGGGTCGAGCACCTCGCCTCCGGTACGGGGTGGCGCCAACCCGGTCTGCTCCTGGTCGGTGAGTCCCAGCCGTACTCGCCGAAGGAAGTCCGCAAGGCGCTCGGCCTGCCGGTCGTCGCCTGCGTGGTCGACGAAGCCGACGCGGCCGCCGTCTACCACCGCGGTGCCACGCCGCCGCGCCGGTTCGGGACCGGCTCCTACATCCGCTCCATCCAATCCGCGGTCCACGCCATCGCCACGGCCGTGACGAGGTTCCGCGACGAACTGGTCAAGGACGTGAAGCCATGACGACCACCGACATCCACCACCACGCCCAGGCGGCGATGGAACCCGACGACGTCGATTGGAAGCTCGTCGCCCAGCTGCGCGCGCGAGCATCCAATCGCATGGCCGAGGAGGTCAACGAGCGCGGGCACCTGGACAAGGGCGCGCAGGAGGAGCTGGGCCGCTCGATCATCCTGGACCTGATCGAGTCCGCCGTCGCAGACAGAGTCGACGTCGGCCTGCCCGTGTGGAGCGCGCAGCAACGCCAGACGATGGCCACCGCCGTGTTCAACGCCCTGTTCCGCCTGGGCCGGCTGCAGCCGCTGGTGGAGAACACGGCGGTAGAGAACATCATGATCGACGGCTTCGACAACGTGCTGCTGGAGCTGGGCGACGGGACCCGCGAGGTCGGCCCGCCGGTCGCAGACTCCAACGAGGAACTGATCGAGTTCCTCGTCTTCCTCGCCTCGCGAGCAGAGACCAGCGTGCGGGAGTTCTCCGAGTCGAACCCGACGATGGACCTGCGCCTAGACGACGGCTCACGCCTTGCCGCCTCGGCGTGGGTGTGCCCCCGCCCGCAGATCAACATCCGCCGCCACCGCATGGTCGAGGTCACCCTGGCCGAGCTGGTGAGCCTGGACATGCTCACCCCGCTCGCAGCGTCATTCCTCGCCGCGGCGGTACGGGCACGCAAGTCGATCGTCGTCTCCGGCGCCCAGGGCGCGGGCAAGACGACGCTCGTACGCGCGTTGTGCGCGCAGATCGACCGGTGGGAGCCGATCGGCACCTTCGAGACCGAGCTCGAGCTGTTCTTGCACGAGCTGCGCGACCAGCACGCCATGGTCCGATCCTGGGAGCACCGTCCCGGCACCGGGGAGGTCACCGTCAACGGGCAACGGTCCGGGGAGTTCACCCTCGACCAAGCACTCTCGGGCTCCTACCGCTACAACCTCTCGCGCCAGATCGTCGGGGAGGTCCGCGGCAAGGAGGTGTGGCCGATGATCAAGGCGATGGAGTCGGGCACCGGCTCGATCTCCACGACCCACGCCTCGGACGCCGTGGCAGCGATCCGCAAGCTCGTCACGTGCGCGATGGAGGCCGGGCCCCACGTGACCGCCGAGCTGGCGACCGCCAAGCTCGCCGCCACCATCGACCTCGTCGTCCACGTCGCACTGACCACCTCAGGAACCCCGCACGGATCGGCCAGCCGGACCCGGCAGGTGGGCGAGATCGTCGCCGTCAGCCCCGGCGAGCAGACCACCGGCTTCGCCACGACGCACGTGTTCGCCACCGGGCGCGACGGCGTCGCCCACCCGGGTGTGCTGCCCGAGGAGTACCGCGACCTGGCCCGGTACGGGTTCGACCTGGCCGCCTACACCTCGACCGGCCCGCACCGCTTCGAGGGGGTGGGCTGATGTTTGCTCTGCTCATCGCTCTGGGCGCGTTGGTCGCCGCCTGCTTGGTGGGATTCGTCTACGCGATCATCCCTACCCCCGAGGGCCCCGCGCGTACTGCGAGGCCGAGCCGGTCGTTCGGGTCGTTGTCCCCGCGGACCCGGTGGATGCTCCTCGCCTCCCTCGGCGGGGGTCTGCTCGGGTGGTGGGTCACCGGGTGGGTGCTGGCCGTCATCATCGTGCCCGTCACCGTGCTCGGCCTCCCAGCCCTGGTGGCAACCTCGGGGGCCAACGCGCAGATCGCCAAGCTCGAGGCGATGGAGGAATGGACCCGGTCCCTGGCCGGGGTGCTCATCGTCGGGATCGGGATAGAGGCAGCGCTCATCGCCTCGTTGCGGTTCGCACCCAAGGCGATCGAGCCGCAGGTGTCCAATCTCGCCAGCCGGCTCCGGGCGAGGTGGCGCACGGAGGACGCGCTGCGCGCGTTCGCCGACGATCTCGACGACGCCACCGGCGACCTCATCGCCGCGAACCTGATCCTCGCCGCCCGCAAACGCGGGTCGGGCCTGGCGCCGGTGCTCGAAGGGCTCGCCGAGTCCGTCGCCGAGGACGTTCGCGCTCGCCGTCAGGTCGAGTCCGACCGCGCCAAGCCTCGCGCCACGGCCCGGTGGGTCACGCTCATCTCCGCTTGCGTGCTGATCGTGCTGTCCCTGGCCAGCACCTACACCGCCAACTACCGCTCACCCCTGGGACAGCTCGTACTCGTCCTGCTGCTGGGCGCCTACGTGGCAGTGCTGGTGTGGATGCGCCGCATGGCGCAGGGCAAACCGTGGCCGCGCATCTTGTCCCTCACCCAGACCGGAGCCGAGACATGAACCCGCAGCTGATCGCCGTCATGATGCTCGGCGGGCTGGTCTGCGCCTGTGTGGTGCTCGCCGTGGCGCGGATGCTCCCGAGCGACGTCCAGCTCACCGACGCGTTCGAGCGCATGTCGCGCAACCGGACCCGAGCGACCACCACCGCCGGGGCCTCCGCCGTCGGGACCCAACGCCTCGGGGCGTGGGCGATGCGGGCCCTGCCGCCGGCGCTGTGGGGCAAGACACCGACCAAAGAGCTGGCGCTGCTGCGCATCCCGCTGACCCGGTTCTACACCGAGAAGATCACCTTCGCCGCCCTCGGGCTGCTCATCCCACCCTTGTTGTCGACGCTGTTCACCGTCCTCGGACTGCGGCTGCCGATCATCATCCCGGCCGCGGCCGGCCTTGGCCTGGCCGCGGTGATGTTCTTCATCCCGAACTACAACGCCATCGACGACGCGAAGAAAGCACGCCTGGAGTTCCGCCGGGCAATGAGCGCCTACATCGACCTGGTCGCCACCGAACGACACAACGGCTCCGGCGCCCGCCAGGCGATTGAGGTGCCCGCTCCTTCTCGGACAGTGGCCCCAATGTAGAATTGGGGTTTAC
>JBQGOU010000046.1:0-14531 GCA_052086865.1 Cellulomonadaceae bacterium | reverse complement strand
CGTCGAGCTCGCGGACGGGTCCGTGTTCCGCGTCGAGATCGAGCGCGCGCACATGGAGGAGGACGCCGGCAAGAACACCCACGTGGGCGGGGCAGGCGGACGCATCCAGGGCGCCGCCTACTCGCTGGTGGACTACAACCGTGCCGGCATCCCGCTCGTCGAGATCGTCACCCGGCCCATCGAGGGCGCCGGAGCGCGTGCACCGGAGGTCGCCCGCGCCTACGTCCAGACGCTGCGCGACATCTTCCGTGCGCTCGACGTGTCCGAGGCACGTATGGAGCGCGGCAACGTCCGCGCCGACATCAACCTCTCGCTGCGCCCGAGCCCCGACGCGCCGCTCGGCACCCGCAGCGAGACGAAGAACGTCAACTCCTTCCGTTCGATTGAGCGGGCCGTGCGCTACGAGGTCTCGCGGCAGGCCGCCGTCCTCGACGCCGGCCAGCCGGTCATCCAGGAGACCCGGCACTGGCACGAGGACACCTCGCGCACTTCCTCGGGACGCCTGAAGTCTGACGCGGAGGACTACCGGTACTTCCCCGAGCCCGACCTGCTGCCGATCGTCCCGAGCCGGGAGTGGGTCGAGCAGATTCGGGCAGGGCTGCCGGAGATGCCGGTGGAGCGCCGGCGCCGCCTGCAGACCGACTGGGGCTACACCGACCCGGAGATGCGCGACGTCGTCAACGCGGGGGCGCTCGACCTGATCGAGGCGACCGTTGCGGCCGGAACCAGCCCCGCCGGGGCCCGTAAGTGGTGGATGGGCGAGCTCGCCCGTTCCGCCAAGGGCGCCGAGATCGAGCTGGCCGACCTACCCGTCACGCCCCAGCAGATCGCCGAGCTGCAGGCGCTCGTCGACTCCGGACGGATCAACGACAAGCTCGCCCGGCAGGTCCTCGAGGGGGTGCTGGCCGGGGAGGGCACGCCCGAGGAGGTCGTGGTCGCCCGCGGCCTCGGCGTCGTCTCGGACGACGGGCCGCTGCTCGACGCGATCGACGCAGCGCTTGCCGCGCAGCCCGACGTGGTGGCCAAGATCCGCTCGGGCAACCTGGGCCCCGTGGGCGCCATCATCGGAGCGGTGATGAAGGCGACCCGGGGGCAGGCGGACGCCGCGCGCGTGCGCGAGCTGGTCCTCGAGCGCGTGCAGTAGTCCGGTGGCCGCGCGGCGCGAGCCGCGCGGCCCCCACCCGACGAAGGGGAAGACATGACCCGCGGACCGTTGCTCCACGGTGAGCTGGTACGCCTGCGCCCGATCGAGGCGCGGGACGCCGACAAGGTGTGGGAGAACCTGCAGGACCCGGAGGGCACGCGTCAGACGGGCACCACGCGGGCGTTCACCCGCGCCGAGATCGACGAGTGGACCGCGACGATCACCGATCGTCCCGGCCGTTACGACTGGGCGATCGTCCCCGGTCTGCAACGCAACGGGGACTACGTCAGCGAGGACATGATCGGGGAGATCGTCCTCAACGACATCGACCCTGAGGTGCGCAGCGCCAACCTCCGGCTCGCGCTGCTGCCCAACTACCGGGGCCGTGGGTATGGCGGCGAGGCGATCTTCGAGGTGCTGACCTTCGCCTTCGGCCAGGGTGACGACGGCCTGGGGCTGCACCGCGTGAGCCTCGACGTCCTGAGCATCAACCCCCGCGCCCAGGCGCTGTACGAGTCCCTCGGATTCCGCGCGGAGGGCCGCCTGCGCGACGCGGCCCGCGACGGCGACGGTTGGTGCGACGCCATCGTCATGAGCATCCTCGAGGACGAGTTCCGCGCCGAGGTCTGAGAACCTCGGGAGGCCACAGGCTCCAGGCGCGGGGTCGCCTCATGCAGAGCCTGCGGTCATGCAGGTGAGGAGCGATCTCATTGAAGCTCCTGCTCTGGATACAGGGCTGAGCAGGCTTACCTCGCCGCCGCCCGCCGAGACCGAGGTTTCCGTACCGAGACCGAGGGTTGCAACCCTCGGTCTGGGTGGCTATCCCTCGGTCTCGGTGGTGGGAGCCGGCGGGGCGGGCAGCAGCCGGCGGGCACCAACGCGATCCGAGCAGCAGGCCAGATCATCACCGCTGAGGACACCCCCGCCCACCGACCCACGCGACGCTCCCGCCCTCATCAACTGACAGCGGGTCTCGCGCCGGGGCGCCGCGGGAGCGTACTCGGCTTGAGCTGCGGCCGACCCCTGCATTGCGCGGGCCAGGCGGGTTGCGGGACCTACGAGGTCGCGGCCACATCCGAGCGACTCCGCGATGAACCGGCGGCGCGGAGGGGTGTGGGTCCTAGGACCCGGCCCGTCCGCGCTCCATGTCGGCAAGCGCCACATGGCGCTCCTCCGCGTGGTCCACCATCGGCGCGGGGTAGCCCTGCGGCTGCTGCTCGAGGCGCCACGGCTCGTGCACGCGAGCGGCAGGGACGCCCGCCAGCTCGGGCACCCAGCGGCGCACGTAGGCGCCGTCGGGGTCGAACGTGGTGCCTTGCGTGGTCGGGTTGAAGATCCGGAAGAACGGCGCCGCATCACGGCCCGTGCCCGCAACCCACTGCCAGTTCAGCTGGTTCTGCGCCGTGTCGCCGTCCAACAGATGCGCCATGAAGTGCGCGGCCCCGCGCTGCCAGGGCAGGTGAAGGTCCTTGACCAGGAACGATGCGGTGACCATCCGCACCCGGTTGTGCATCCACCCCGACGCGGCGAGCTGGCGCATCCCGGCGTCGACGATCGGATAGCCGGTGCGCCCGGCGGCCCAGGCCGCAAACGCGTCGTCGGCGCCGGGACCGCTCGCCCAGGCGTCCGCCGGGACCACCTCGCGCAGTGACGTCGTGCGCGCGCCGGGGTGGTGGAAGAGCACGTCGGCGTGGAACTCGCGCCAGGCCAGCTCGGAGCGGAAGGTCGCGGGTCCGTCACCGAGGGCCCGCCCGGAGGCGAGCAGTTCGCCGACGTCGGCCAGGAGGGTGCGGGGGTGGATCTCCCCCCATTTCAGGGCGATGGACAGCCGGGACGTGCCGTCCACCCCCGGGACGTCGCGGGCGCCCGCATACTCGGCGAGCCCGTCCGCGCGGAACTCCTCCCAGCGCCGGGACGCCGCCTTGGCACCCGCCTCGGGCAGCCGGACGTCGACGTCCGGCGCCGCAGGCAGCCCGTCGCCCGGGGCCGTCAGCCAGCGGACGGGCACGTCGGGCGCGGGGCGGCGCCAGCCGTGATCCAGCCACGCGCCGCGGAACGGGGTGAACACCTGGAACGGTGTCCCGCCGCGTGTGCGCAGCCGCCCGGGAGCCACCGCATAGGGCGAGCCGGTGCGCACCAGCGCCCGGCCGGCGCCCTCGAGGGCACGCGCCACACGTTCGTCTCGCGCCCGCCCGTACGGCTCGTAGCCGGCGGCCACGTGCACGTCGGCGTCGAGCTCGCGGGCCAGTGCCGGGATCACCTGGGCCGGGTCGCCGCGGCGGACCACCAGCCGTCCGCCCATCGACTCGTCCAGGGCGGCCAGGGACCGGGCGAGATACGCCAGGCGCGGGGAGCCCGAGGCGTGCAGCAGCGCCGGGTCGAGCACGAACACGCCAAGCACACCGTCGGACGCGCTGCGCGCCGCCGCGCCCAGGGCCGGGTTGTCGCGCAGGCGCAGGTCCCGGCGGAACCACAGGATCGAGGTCACCGGGCCACCGTAGTGCCCGCCGCGGCGCAGTGCCGGTCGGCGCTTGGCGTGGCCCTATCCCAGGAGCCCCTCGTGCAGGGCGCGCAGCACGGCGTGCGTCCGGTCCCGGGCACCGAGCTTGAGCAGGATCGTCGAGACGTAGTTCTTGACGGTGCCCTCGGCGAGGTGCAGCGCACCGGCGATCTCCCGGTTCGTGTACCCCTCCGCGACGAGCCGCAGCACCTCCGTCTCCCGCTCCGTGAGCTCCTGGACGACGGGCACGTTGCTACCCGCCGGGGGAGGGCCGGAGCGGATCGCCCGCAGCAGCCTGTCCGTGATGGACGGAGCGACGAGCGTGCCGCCCCCGGCCAGGGCGCGCACCGCCCGGTCGAGCTGCTCCAGCGTGACGTCCTTGAGCAGGTAGCCCCGGGCACCGGCCCGCAGCGCGTCGAGCACGAGGGTGTCGTCGTCGAACGTGGTCAGCACGAGCACCGGGACGTCGATCTCGCGCTCGCGCAGCTGCTGCAGCGCCCACAGCCCGTCCCGGCCCGGCATGCGCAGGTCCAGCAGGACCACGTCGGGGCGGTGCGCGGTGACGATCTCCAGAGCCGAGCCGCCGTCGTCCGCCTCGCCGACCACGTCGATGCCCACGAGCTCGAGCAGAGTGCGGATGCCGTGCCGCACCAGGGCCTGGTCGTCGACGACGACCACGCGGATCGGGACGTCGCTCACGGGCTTGGCACCCGCGCCGTCACCCGGAACCCGGGGGCCGGGTCCCAGGCGACCTCGCCGCCCAGCGACTCGAAGCGCTCGGCCAGGCCGCGCAGACCGTTGCCGGGCTCGAAGGCGCGGTCGCCGTCGCCGTCGCCGTCGCCGTCGTCGGACGCCGTGAGCACCAGGTGGCCGTCCTCGTGGCGCACCTCGATCCACACCTCGGAGGCGTCGGCGTGCCGGATGGTGTTGGTCACGATCTCCCGTACGGCGTACACCACCACGGTGCGTTCCTGCTCGCCGGCGCGGACCTGCCCGGAGACCTCGACGTGCACCTCGAGGCCAGGAAGGTCGGACACGATGCGGGTGAGCACGTCCCGCAGGTCGCCCGGCTCCGTCCGCAGCTCGCCCACCGTCGTGCGCACCTCGGCCAGCAGGGTGCGTGCCAGCGCGCTGGCACGATCCACGGGCTCGCGCGCACCGTCGTCGGCGTGGTGGCGGGCCACCTCGAGCTCGAGGTTGAGGACCGTCAGCTGGTGCCCGAGCGAGTCGTGCAGGTCCCGCGAGATGCGCAACCGCTCGGCGTCCCGAGCGGACTGTGCGAGCAGGGCGCTCGCGGCCTGCAGCTCGACGTTGGCGGCGGCCAGCCGGCGGCGCGTGGCCTGCTCCCGGAGCAGCGCGATCGAGCCCAGGACGGTCGCCACCTGGATCAGCAGGTAGAATCCGGTCCCGAGGGCCACCTCGGACGCCGTGGCCCCCGCACGGGTACCGGCGACGGCGATCACCGCCGTGTTCAGCACGACGATCACCCAGGCGGCCACCGCGGGGAGGAAGTACACGCTGAGCGCGGCCACCACGACCAGCAGGATGACCAGGAAACCCAGGCGCGGCGCCCCGAGGACGAGCACGCCGGACGCGACCCACATCGTGACCAGCGTCACGACCCGCCCGCGAGGTTGTGTGGAAAGCACGGAGTACAGCACGGAGGCGAGCATCACGGCGAAGGCGAGGATCCACCAGGTCCGGGGGAGCTCCGGCTCGTGGCCGCCAAACAACACCGGTGCGCACACGCCGACGGCGACGGTGAGCATGACCACGCCCGACCAGGCCTCCGGGTCCGCGCGTCGCATCCCGTCAGCCTAGGTCGTCTCCTCGGGCCGGCACAGGTGCCGGAAGTCATGGGCGGAACCGGTGACAGGCGGCACAGGTGCGCGCGGGCCGCAGTGCCTAGCGTCGAGGGATGAATCCGACAGCAGCGAACCCGACACCCGCGATAGAAGTCACCGACCTGCACAAGGCCTACGGGCGGACCACGGCGGTCGACGGCCTGAGCATGCGCATCGAGCAGGGCAGGACTGTCGGCATCCTCGGCGCGAACGGGGCTGGGAAGACCACCACGGTCGAGACGATCGCCGGGCTGCGCCGCCCGGACCGGGGCTCCGTCTCCGTGCTCGGCCTCGATCCGCGACGTGACCGGGCCAGGGTCCGTCAGGTTCTCGGCGTACAGCTGCAGGACGCGTACCTGCACCACGCGCTGACGGCGGCCGAGCTCGTGACGCTGTTCCGCACCTTCTACCCGAACCCGCGGGACGAGGACGAGCTGCTCGCGCTCGTCGAGCTCACCGACAAGGCGGGCACGCAGTTCGAGGACCTGTCCGGCGGGCAGAAGCAGCGCCTGTCCGTGGCGCTCGCCCTGGTGGGGCAGCCGCGGGTGGTGATCCTCGACGAGCTCACCACCGGGCTCGACCCGCGGGCCCGGCGGCGCATGTGGGGCGCGCTCGAGACGTTGCGCGCCGACGGCGTCACCGTCGTCCTGGTCAGCCACGCCATGGACGAGGTCGAGCGGCTGTGCGACGAGGTGCTGGTGCTCGATGCGGGCCGCGTCATCGCGTCGGGCTCCCCGGGCGAGATCGCCGCCGTTGCCGGGGCCGAGTCCCTGGAGGACGCGTTCGTCGCCCTGACCGGAACCGAGCTGGAGGAGGAGATCGCATGACCACCGAGACCATCGACATCCGGGTCGCGAGGCCGGGAGCCCGTGCCTGGGTCACGCTGGGCGCGTCCGAGGCCAAGAGGGTGCGGCGGGACACCGCCGGCAGGGTCGGCCCGATCGCGCTGCCGCTGCTCATCATGGTCATGAGCGCCTCCGGCGCCGCCGCCGAGACCGTGGACGGCCGCATCACCGGGCTCGAGGCGTACGTCCTGCCGATTGTGCTCGCGATCGTCCTCGGCTCGATCGGCATGATCAACATGCCGGGCTTCCTCGCCTACTACCGGCGCACCGGCATCCTCAAGCGGCTGGCCGTAACGCCGGCCTCGCCCCTGATGGTGCTCACGGCCCAGGTGGTCGTCAGCGCACTGCAAGCCGTGCTCGGCATCACGGTTGCGCTCGCCGTCGCGATGATGGCGTTCGGGGCGCAGCTGCCCGCCAACCTCGGCCTCTTCGTCCTGGTGCTCGCCGCCGGCATGGTCGCGATGTACTCGGTGGGCCTGGTCGTGGCCTCGCTCGCCCCCACGCCCAACGCCGCGGTGGCGATCGGCCTCATGGCCTTCTTCGCCTTCGGTGCGCTCGGCGGCATGTTCGGCGGGACCTCCGCGCTGCCCGACACGTTGGCATCGATCGGTGCGCACCTGCCGTTCGGCGCCACGTCCGAGGCGCTGCACGCGGTGTGGACCGAGGCCGCGATCGGGTCCGAGTCGGTGATCAGCCTCGGGGTGACCACGGTGCTGGGGGTGGGCGTGGCGGCGGCCACCTTCCGGTGGACGTGACCGGCGGACCTGACGGGCCGGGGAGCGTCTTTGCGCGGCGCATGCAAGGCTGGGAGGCATGAGCGACACGGCCGACGGCGGCGCACCGAACCCCAAGGATCTGCTCGGCCTTGCCCGGGCGCAGGCCATGGTGGGCGACCTGGGGTGGCGGGTGATCGGCGAGCACCTGCACGCCCACTTCGCCACCGAGGACTTCGCGCAGGGCGCGCAGTTCGTGGCTGCCATCGCCCATGCCGCCGACGTCGCGAACCACCACCCCGACGTGGATCTGCGCTATTCGGGAGTCCGAGTGGTTCTGACCAGCCACGACGTGGGCGGGCTCACCAGCCGGGACGTGGACCTCGCGGCGGCGATCTCCTTCGAGGCGCAGCGGGTGGGCCTTGTGCAGCGCCCCGAGCGGACCCAGCGCACCGATGTGGCGATCGACGCCCTCGACATCCCCGCGGTGCTGCCGTTCTGGCGCGCCCTGCTCGGCTATGAGACCGTCGGCGCGGACGAGCTGCGTGACCCGGACGGCGTCGGCCCAGGCCTGTGGTTCCAGCAGATGGACGCCCCACGCCCGCAGCGCAGCACCTTCCACCTGGACGTGCTCGTGCCGCACGACGTGGCGCAGACGCGCCTCGAGGCGGCGATCGCGGCCGGCGGCACGCTGCTGTCTGACGAGCGCTCACCGGCTTTCTGGGTGCTTGCCGACGCCGAGGGCAACGAGGCGTGCATCTGCACGTGGCAGGCTCGCGACTGACGCGACCACGAGGCGGACGCCGGGGCCCGCGGCGGGCCCGGCGGCGTACTGTGGTGCGGCGGTCAGCGCACTGACCGCGCCATCCGCCTGAAGGAGCTGACCCGGTATGAGCCGCCCGCTGCGCTCTCGGACGTCCACCCACGGCCGCAACATGGCCGGAGCGCGCGCCCTGTGGCGCGCCACCGGCATGGGCGCGGACGACTTCGGCAAGCCGATCATCGCCATCGCCAACTCCTACACCCAGTTCGTCCCGGGCCACGTGCACCTCAAGGACATGGGCGACCTCGTCGCCGGAGCGATCCGCGAGGCCGGCGGCGTCGCCAAGGAGTTCAACACGATCGCCGTCGACGACGGCATTGCGATGGGCCACGGCGGCATGCTCTACTCCCTGCCCAGCCGCGACCTGATCGCCGACTCGGTCGAGTACATGGTCAACGCGCACTGCGCGGACGCGCTGGTGTGTATCTCCAACTGCGACAAGATCACGCCCGGCATGCTCAACGCCGCGCTGCGGCTCAACATCCCCGTGGTCTTCGTCTCCGGTGGGCCCATGGAGGCGGGTAAGGCGGTGATCGCCGACGGCGTCGCGAAGACCCACCTCAACCTCGTGAACGCGATTAACTACTCCGCTGACGACGCGGTCTCCGACTCGGCGCTTGCGCAGGTCGAGGAGAACGCCTGCCCCACATGCGGGTCCTGTTCGGGGATGTTCACCGCGAACTCCATGAACTGCCTGACCGAGGCCCTCGGCCTCTCGCTGCCGGGCAACGGCTCGACGCTGGCGACCCACACCGCGCGCCGTGAGCTCTTCCTCGAGGCCGGCCGCACAATCGTCGACCTCGCCAGGCGCTACTACGACGAGGAGGACGACTCGGCCGCGCCGCGCTCGATCGCGACCAAGGCGGCCTTCGCCAACGCCATGACGCTCGACGTCGCCATGGGCGGGTCGACCAACACCGTGCTGCACATCCTCGCCGCCGCGCAGGAGGGTGAGGTCGACTTCGACCTCACCGACATCGAGATGATCAGCCGCCGGGTGCCGTGTCTGTCCAAGGTCGCCCCGAACCACCCGAACTTCCACATGGAGGACGTGCACCGCGCCGGCGGCATCCCCGCGCTGCTGGGCGAGCTCGACCGTGCCGGGCTGCTCGACCACGACGTGACGAGCGTGCACACCCCGACGCTGCGCGCCTGGCTCGACGACTGGGACGTGCGCGGCGGCAAGGCCACCAGCCAGGCGATCGAGCTGTTCCACGCGGCGCCTGGGGGTGTGCGCACCACGCAGGCCTTCTCCACGGCCAACCGCTGGGAGTCGCTCGACACCGACGCGGCCAACGGCTGCATCCGCGACCTCGAGCACGCCTACACGGTCGAGGGCGGCCTGGCGGTGTTGCGCGGCAACCTCGCCGAGGACGGCGCCGTGTTCAAGACCGCCGGGGTGGACCCGGACGTCTTCCACTTCGTCGGGCGGGCGCTCGTGTGCGAGTCGCAGGACGAGGCGGTCGAGAAGATCCTGACCAAGCAGGTCGAGCCCGGGCACGTCGTCGTGGTGCGCTACGAGGGCCCCGCAGGGGGACCGGGCATGCAGGAGATGCTCTACCCGACGTCGTTCATCAAGGGTCGTGGCCTGGGCAAGGTGTGCGCGCTGATCACCGACGGCCGCTTCTCCGGCGGGTCCTCCGGCATCTCCGTGGGGCACGTCTCGCCCGAGGCCGCCGCGGGCGGGCTGATCGGGCTGGTCGAGGACGGCGACGAGATCGAGATCGACGTCGACACGCGCCTGATCCGCCTGAACGTGCCCGACGACGTGCTGGCCGAGCGCCGGGCGAAGATGGAGGCGCGGGAGAACCCGTGGGCGCCCGTGGACCGGGACCGCTACGTCTCGCCCGCGCTGCAGGCCTACGCCGCGATGGCGACCTCGGCCGATCGCGGCGCCGTCCGCGACGTCTCGCGCATCAAGCGGCGCTGAACCTGAGGTGGTGTGGTCCGACGGACCGCGCCCCACGACTGTGATGGGATGTCGGGATGGCCCCTGACTCATCGCCGGCGCGCACGCGGATCCAGCACGGGGACCAGGTCGCCGTGATCTCCCCGTCGTTCGCCGCGCCCGGCTTTGCGCCGGAGGTCCATGAGCAGGCCATGCGTCGCATCCGCGACGAGCTCGGCCTCGTGCCCGTCGAGTACCCGACGACGCGACAGCTCGGCGCCACGCCTGAGGCGCGGGCGGCTGACATCAACGCTGCCTTCGCCGACCCCCGTATCGCCGCGGTGTTCGCAACGATCGGAGGAGACGACCAGATCACCGTCGTCCCGCATCTGAACCCGGCCGTTGTCGCGGCGAACCCGAAGCCCTTCTTCGGCTACAGCGACAACACCAATCTGCTCAACTGGCTGTGGCAGCTCGGCGTCCGGGGCTTCTACGGCGGGTCGACCCAGGTGCACCTGGGCGCCGGGCCGGCCGTCGACGAGATGCATCTCGCCTCGCTGCGTGCCGCGCTCTTCGAGGGCGGCACGATCACGCTGACCGACCCTGGCGAGTCCGAGGACTTCGGCCCTGACTGGCTGACGCCCCAGGCGCTGACCGAGTACGGTCGGCGCGAGCCGACCGAGCCGTGGATGTGGGCCGGTCCCGAGCGGTCGGTGACGGGGAAGACCTGGGGTGGATGCCTCGAGGTCGTCGATCAGCTCGCCGTCGCCGGACGCATGCCGGGCCTCGACGCGTTGCGCGGCGGCATCCTGCTGCTGGAGACGAGCGAGGAGTCGCCGTCGGCCGTGCTCGTGAGGCGCTGGTTGCGCGCTTTAGGAGAACGCGGCGTGCTCGGCGCGGTCGCGGCGGTCGTCGTCGCGCGCCCTGTGGTCAGCGACCACGAGCACGTGCCACCCGCGGAGGAACGCGATCGGCTGCGTTCGGCGCAACGTGACGTCGTCCTCGACCAGATGGCGCGATACAACCCGGATGCCGTCGTGTGCGTGGGCGTGCCGTTCGGGCACACCCGGCCGCAGTGGATCGTGCCCTACGGCGGAACGATGCGGATCGACGGCGCCACGCACACGATCGTGGCCGACTACGCGTGACCCTCGCGCCCCGGTGAGCCCCCGCTGGCACGCGGCAGACAGCCTGGCTGGCCGGGTCGCTCGGACCACGGTGTGCGGGCTGAGCCGCTGCGCCGTCCGGAACGTCTCGCACACGAACCGTCGGGGGCGTTCCCGTCGCCGTCGGGGTGCTGGGCTCCTTGACGGCCTTGGCCGCGAGTCTTCTTCCCGCCGCGTTCGCCGCGACCCGCCACCCTGTCCGCGTGATGCGAACGCCGTGAGCTCGTACCAGCGCCGACCCGCCCGCCGCTAGAGTGAGGCAATGACGGACACCGACGGCGCGCCGCACACCGCCACCCCCGACATCAAGCCCCGTTCGCGCACGGTCACCGACGGCCTCGAGGCCACGGCTTCGCGCGGCATGCTGCGCGGCGTGGGGATGGGCGACGAGGACTGGGGCAAGCCGCAGATCGGCGTCGCAAGCTCCTGGAACGAGATCACCCCGTGCAACCTGTCCCTGGACCGGCTCGCCCAGGGCGTCAAGGAGGGTGTGCACGCCGGCGGCGGTTACCCGCTGCAGTTCGGCACCATCTCCGTCTCGGACGGCATCTCGATGGGGCATGAGGGCATGCACTTCTCGCTCGTGTCCCGCGACGTCATCGCCGACTCGGTCGAGACCGTCATGCAGGCCGAGCGCCTCGATGGCTCGGTGCTGCTGGCCGGGTGCGACAAGTCCCTGCCCGGCATGCTCATGGCCGCGGCTCGCCTGGACCTGTCCTCGGTGTTCCTCTATGCCGGCACCATCATGCCCGGCTGGGTCAAGCTCTCCGACGGCACCGAGAAGGATGTCACCCTGATCGACGCCTTCGAGGCCGTGGGCGCGTGCGCGCGCGGGCTCATGAGCCGCGACGACGTCGGGCGGATCGAGCGCGCCGTGTGCCCGGGGGAGGGCGCCTGCGGTGGGATGTACACCGCCAACACGATGGCCTCGGTGGCCGAGGCGATCGGCATGTCCCTGCCCGGTTCCGCGGCGCCGCCGTCGGCCGACCGGCGCCGCGACGCCTTCGCGCACCGCTCCGGCGAGGCCGTGGTCGAGCTGCTGCGCCGCGGCATCACCGCCAGGCAGATCATGACCAAGGAGGCCTTCGAGAACGCGATCGCCGTCGTCATGGCCTTCGGCGGGTCCACCAACGCGGTCCTGCACCTGCTCGCGATCGCGCACGAGGCGGAGGTCGACCTCACGCTCGAGGACTTCTCCCGCGTCGCCGCGCGGGTGCCGCACCTGGGTGACCTCAAGCCCTTCGGCCGCTACGTCATGAACGACGTCGACCGTATCGGTGGGGTGCCTGTGCTGATGAAGGCGCTGCTGGACGCGGGGCTGCTGCACGGCGACTGCCTCACCGTGACAGGTCGCACCGTGGCCGAGAACCTTGCGGACATCAATCCACCCGACCCGGACGGCAAGATCCTGCGCGCGATCGGCAACCCCATCCACCGCACCGGCGGCATCACGATCCTGCGCGGCTCCCTCGCACCCGAGGGCGCCGTCGTGAAGTCCGCCGGCTTCGACTCGGACGTCTTCGAGGGCACCGCGCGGGTGTTCGAGCGCGAGCGGGCCGCGATGGACGCCCTCGAAGACGGCACGATCACCCACGGCGACGTCGTCGTGATCCGCTACGAGGGGCCCAAGGGCGGTCCCGGAATGCGGGAGATGCTCGCGATCACCGGGGCGATCAAGGGCGCCGGACTCGGCAAGGACGTGTTGCTGCTGACCGACGGCCGGTTCTCGGGCGGGACGACCGGGCTGTGCGTCGGGCACGTCGCGCCCGAGGCCGTGGACGGCGGTCCGATTGCGTTCGTGCGCGACGGCGACCGGGTGCGGCTCGATGTCGCCAACGCCACGCTCGACCTACTCGTGGATCCCGCGGAGCTCGAGGCGCGCCGGGCCGGGTGGGAGCCGCTCGCTCCCACCTACACCCGCGGGGTGCTGGCCAAGTACGCCAAGCTCGTCCAGTCCGCCTCCCGCGGCGCGATTCTGGAGTAGGTGGCCGATTCCGCGGATTCCGCGCGTTGGCGGGTTGTGAGTGGTCCAGGGCGCGGATTCCGCGCTGTGGCGGGTTGTGAGTGGTCCAGGGCGCGGATTCCGCGCGTTGGCGGGTCCTCGGACCGGGGTCGTGTCATCCTGGGGCCCGACGGCGCCGCGGGCGCATCAGGGGGCGGCGGCGCGACGGGCGCTGCGGGAGTCGAGGGGGCGCGCGTGCTGCGAGTGACGCTGCGAGGGCAGGGGATTCCACCGGTGGTGCTGGGCTCGGGTGATGTGCTGCTGGTGGGGCGCGCCCCGGACGCCGCGCTGACCGAGTCCGACGCGGACGCCCAGCTGCGCCGCACGGCGCTCGCCCTGCCACGGGTCGCCCCCCACATCTCTCGCCTGGTCGGGGAGATCCACGTGGGCGACGAGGTGGTCCGGCTGCGTTGGCGCGGATCGACCGAGGCGCAGCTCTCGAGCCTGTTCGACGCCCCGGGCGGCGCCCGCCGCGTCGCGATCTCCGACGGCATGACCGCACTGCTGGACGAGGGCGAGAACTCCGTGCTGCTGCTGCGCGGTCGGCTGCGCCCCGACGGGTCCTTCACCGATCTGACCCTCGAGCTCGACGTCGAGGAGGTCGACCCGCAGCCCGCCGCCGAGCCGTGGGTGCCCGAGCCCGACCTCGACGGGGCGCCCACGGCGCCGGCCCCGCACCTGGAGCGCTGGTCACGCGAGTGGTACGTCGCCCTCGCGCTGGCCGAACCGTGGCTCACCGGCTCGGACGACTACCCCCGGCCACCCTCCAACCGCGAGATCTACGAGCGGATCCTCGCCTGGCGCGGGCATGCGTGGAACCTCGAGCGGGCCCAGCGCGTGGACGACGCCGTCCGTGCCATCGCCCGCATGGCCTTCGGGCCGGCCGACGACCCGTTCGCCCAGGGCGCCGGACGCGTGCAGAACGTGCGGTTCTCGGTGGGCCGCCGTGCGGCCGAGGTGCGCCTGGTGACGGCGGACGACCTGGCCGCGGTGCGTGCCGCACAGGCCCGCGGCACCGGTCTGAACCCGGAAGTTTCCACCCCCGGATCGCTTGGCTGACCCGCCCTGGCGCTCCTAGCGTCGTCGACCAGCAGCCGGTCACCGGACCGGCGCCGACGCAGGGAGCCGACGATGCACGACGCACAGAACTTCTGGGGCCTGGACCCCGAGTACGCCCGCAACGCCTCCGGACGCATGGAGACCAGCGCCGTGGAGCTGGGCTCCATGGTGGGCCAGATCAGCGGGCTGCTGCAGTCCGTCACGTGGGAGGGCCCCGGCGCCCGCCGCTTCGCCGGGGACTGGACCGGCGCGGTCGCCCCCGATCTGCGCGCCGCCACCGACTCGCTGAGCCAGAACGCGGCTGAGCTGCGCCGCCGCGCCGACCTCCAGGACGAGGTCTCGCGCTGATTGCCGCGGGCGGGAGGCGGAAGTTTCCACCCCCGCACCGCTGGCCCGCCGGACGGCGCCGACCCTAGCGTCATCCACCAAGCGACGGCCTCGCCGCCGCAGCCGAACCATCACACCGAACCCGCCACCGAAGGAGGCCCACGATGTTCCAGGGAGCAGATGTCTCCGCGCTGGACCAGATGGCCCAGAAGATGCAGGC
>JBQGOU010000045.1:0-14623 GCA_052086865.1 Cellulomonadaceae bacterium | reverse complement strand
ACGACCTCCTCTTCGACGACGTCATGTGGGTGGAGGCCGCCCAGCGCGACCACCGCGACTTCGTCGACCAGCTCACTGCTGCCGGCGTCGAGGTTCTCGAGCTGCACCACCTCCTTTCCCAGACCATGGCCGATCCCGCAGCCCGGGCCTGGTTGCTGGACCGCAAGGTTGTGGCGAACCGGGTGGGCCTTGGCCTGGTGGACTGCACCCGCGCGTTCCTCGACCAGCTGCCACCGGGCGAGCTGGCCCGCTACCTGATCGGTGGACTGACCATCGCCGACCTGCCGGCCGAGCTGCGCACCCACTACGTCCGCCTGGTGCGCGAGTCCGTCGGGGAGGGCGAGTTCCTGCTGCCGCCGTTGCCCAACACGCTCTACACCCGCGACACCACCTGCTGGATCTACGGCGGGCTGACGCTCAACCCCCTGTTCTGGCAGGCGCGACGCGACGAGACGCTGCTGATGAAGGCCGTCTACCTGTTCCACGCGAACTTCGCGGCGGACACCGTGTGGTGGGGCGACCCGGAGCAGGACTGGGGCCAGGCCACCCTGGAGGGCGGCGACGTCATGCCCGTGGGCAACGGCCTCGTGCTCGTCGGCATGGGCGAGCGTACGTCGCGCCAGGCGGTCAGCCAGCTCGCCAAGTCGCTGTTCGACGCCGGTGCGGCGAACCACGTCGTGGTCGGCGCCATGCCCAAGCTGCGGGCCGCGATGCATCTGGACACGGTCTTCACGTTCGCGGACCACGACCTGGTGACGGTGCATCCGGCGATCGTCGACGGCATCCGGGCGCTGTCCCTGCGGCCCTCCGACACTGCGCCGGGAATCGAGCTGACGGACGAGGCGGACACCCCGTTCGTCGACGTCGTGGCCAAGGCCATGGGCCTGCCACGCCTGCGCGTCGTCGAGACGGCCGGTGACGTCTACGCATCCGAGCGCCAGCAGTGGGACAGCGGGAACAACGCCGTGGCGCTCGAGCCCGGCGTCGTGTTCACCTACGACCGCAACACGCAGACCAACGCCGCGCTGCGCAACGCCGGGGTCGAGGTGCGCACGATCGTCGGCGCGGAGCTCGGGCGGGGACGCGGCGGGGGCCACTGCATGACCTGCCCGATCGTGCGCGACCCCGTGTCCTGAGAACCCGCCGGAGCCGCACCGGCCGCATGGGCGAATGAGAGCATGAGCCCATGAGCTTCCTCGCGCGACTGCGGCGGTCCGGGCCGGACGCGCCAGTCGACCTCGACGAGGGCTTCTGGCTCTCGGAGGCCGCGGCGTTCCAGAGCATGATCGTCTCGGTGCCGGGCGTGACCCGGCGCCGCACTGAGCCTCTGCCGGTGCTGCTGGTGTTCGAGGCGGGCCGCACCGGGCGCGTGGCTGGAGCCACCCACAACAGGATCGTCGGGCTTCTGCCGGGTGGCGAGACATCGCTGTGCGGGCATGTCCGGTCCGGGCAGAGAGTGCAGGTTGCCGGACAGCTGCGCCGGCACGGCGGGCTGTGGCGGGTGTGGGCGGGACCGGAGCCGCGGGGATCGTGGCCCGAGCCCGCCACGGACGAGCTCGAGCCGGAGGAACCGCGGATCTTCGGAATCCCCGTGGGGCGCCGAGACCAGCGCCGGTCGCCGCAGCGGAGCGCACCGTGGGCGCTGCACGTGGGAGTCGACTCGTGGGATGTGCCGGCCGAGGAGCTCGACCGGGTCCGCGGCCGCATCGCCCAGGCGGAGCCCGGCGCGCGCGTGCATCTGCGGATCGGCGGCGGTGTGACCGTGCCGATCCTTCTGGACGGGGTGACGCGGGTGACGCTCACCGCGCCCGACGGCGGTCCGGTCGAGCAGCTCCACCCCGGTCACGGCCCGGAGCGCGACTGAGCCTCACCACAGCACGAGGGCGTGGGCCACGAGGATCTTGGCGATCATCGCCGCCGGGTAGACCGTTGCGTACCCGAGGCCGACCCGAACATCGTGACCCGTGCGCTCGGCGACGAAGGCCAGCGCCGCCGGTTGGGTCTGGGCGCCGGCGAGGATGCCGGCCTGGCGCGCCGGACCCACGCCCCGGGCGAGGCGGACCACGACGAGCACGAGGCCGCACGCGACGACGGTGACCGCCACGCCCAGCAGCAGGACGCGCATCCACAGGTCGTCGCTGAGTGCGTCGAGCACCTGACCGCCGGCCTGGTTGCCCGCCCAGGCCAGGAACATCAGCAGCCCGAGCTGGGACAGCGTCGAGGACGCGCTGTGCGACATCGACACCACGAGCGGGCCGAGCCGCCCCAGCCGCCCGAACACGAGTCCGATGAGTAAGGTTCCCGCCGCCGCGCCGATCTCGAATCCTGGCCCGACGGGGACCGTCACCAGGCCGAGGAGGATCCCGAGCGCCATGCCGAGGCCGAGGGCGACGGGATTGACGTCGGCCATGGCCCGCGAGGAGTCGCCCAGGAAGCGGCTGATCCGCCCAATCTGCCCCCGGGGTGCCACAACTCGCAGCCGGTCGCCGGGCTGCAGCAGCAGGTCGGGCGCGGCCATCATGTCCGTGTCCCCGCGCCGCACCCGGGTGACCACGGCGTCGAAGCGTTCGGGCAGTGCGAGCGAGCGCAGCGGCTGACCCTCGAGGGAGGGCGCCGACAGGGTGATCCGGCGCACCGCGAGGATGCGCTGATCCGACTGCAGCTGTTCGGTGGCCGGACGCCCGAGCAGGGTGGTGATCTGCCCGATGCTGTCGGCCTGCCCGATCACCGTGAGCAAGTCGCCCGCCTCGACCACCTCGTCCGGCTTGGCCACGTGCACACCTCCGTCACCATGCTTGATCCGGGAGAACGCGACGCGTCCACCGGTGGTGGCCGTCAGGTGGGCGATAGTCGCTCCGGGGCGAGTGACCTGCACCGTCGCCGCCGTCAGCGGGGCGACATCGTCGCTGTCCGGACGGGTCGAGCGCTGCGCCAGGGTGCAGGCCACCAGCACGCCCACGACACCGAACACGTAGGCGACGGCATACCCCACGGCAGGCTCGGCGGCGCTCCCCGAGGACTCGATCGCGGCCGAGAGTGCCGGGGTGTTGGTCGTCGCTCCCGCGAAGGTGCCGGCGATCGTGGCGCGGCTGAGTCCGAGCCGGTTCCCCAGCACGGCAGCAACGACACCGGCGAGTGCGAGTACGGCGGTGACGGCGAGCATCAGCCCGAGCGCGCTGCGTAGCCGGGCGAAGAAGTCCGCGCCGTTCTGGACCCCGACGCAGAAGGTGAACAGGATCAGCCCCAGTGTGCCCACGGCGTGCGGAATCTCGATGGCATGGCCGTGGTGGGCGGCGAGTCCACCCAGTGCGATGGCGCAGAACAGCACGGCCGCCGGGCCGATCTGCAGGCCGCGGATCCGCACCTCGCCGAGCCCCGCACCGAGGCCGAGCAGGATGAAGAGCACGAGCAGCGGCTGCTCGGCGAAAAACCCCAGCAGGGAACCCATCGACGAACGTTCCTCTTCGAGTGCACGACGTTGCGCTCGGCCGCGGGGTTCGCGATCGGGCGTCCAGGCCGACCCTGGCTACCTGTCAGCGTAAGGACCCGACGGGAACCGGGTCTGGGCCATCGGTCCCGCCCTGTGCCGACAGCTCCGCGAGCGCCCCGGCGAGCCGGTCCACCGCGAAGTCGATCTCGCTGCGCGTCACGACGAGCGGCGGAGCGAACCGCAGCGTGCTGCCGTGGGTGTCCTTGGCCAGGACGCCGCGCTCGGCCAGCCGCAGGCAGACCTGCTTACCGGAGCCGAGTGCCGGATCCACATCGACGCCAGCCCACAGGCCGCGGCCGCGCACGGCGAGCACCCCGTGGCCCACGAGCGCGGCCAGACGTGCGTGCAGGTGCTCGCCCAGCTCGGCCGCGCAAGCCTGGTACTCGCCGCGGTCGAGCATGCGCACCACGGTGGTGCCCACGGCGGCGGCCAGCGGATTCCCGCCGAACGTCGAGCCGTGCTGGCCCGGCGCCAGGACGCCGAGCACGTCGGCGTCCGCGACGACCGCGGACACGGGGACGACGCCGCCGCCGAGCGCCTTGCCGAGGAGGTACACGTCGGGGACCACGTCCCACAGGTCGCTGGCGAAGGTGCGTCCCACCCGGCCGAGGCCCGACTGGATCTCGTCGCAGATCAACAGCACGTCGCGGTCCGTGCAGGTGCGACGGACCGCCGGCAGGAAGTCGTCGGGGGGAACGACGACGCCGGACTCGCCCTGGATCGGCTCCACCAGCACCGCAACCGTCGTCTCGTCGATCGCGGCGGCGACGGCTGCGGCGTCCCCGTAGGGGACGCTGCGGAACCCCGGGGTGTACGGGCCGAACCCGTCCCGGGCGTCCGGGTCGTCCGAGAAGCTGATGATGGTCGTGGTGCGACCGTGAAAGTTGCCGTGCATCACCACGATCGTGGCCTGGTCCGCGGGCACGCCCTTGACCTCGTAGCCCCACTTGCGGGCCACCTTGATGGCGCTCTCGACGGCCTCGGCCCCCGTGTTCATCGGCAGCACCGTCTCCTTGCCACACAGTGCGGCGAGCTCGGCGCAGAACTCCCCGAGCCGGTCGGAGTGGAAGGCGCGGCTGACCAGGGTCAGGCGGTCCAGCTGATCGTGCGCGGCGCCGAGGATCTCCGGGTTGCCGTGCCCGAAGTTCACGGCCGAGTAGGCCGCCAGGCAGTCGAGGTAGCGCTTGCCCTCGACGTCGGTCACCCAGGCCCCCGCGGCGCTCGCGGCCACCACCGGAAGGGGCGAGTAGTTGTGCGCGGCGTACCGCTCCACCAGCTCGATCTGCTTCTGGGTCGTGCTGCGCGGGGAGTTCATGGGGCTGAGGGTATCGATCGTCGCGGTCATCGCCGGACCTCCAGGGTGCAGCACTTCACGGAGCCGCCGCCGCGCAGCAGCTCGGACAGGTCGACGGGCACGGGTGCGTATCCTCGCTCGCGCAGCTGCTGGGCGAGGCGCGGTGCCGCGTCGGTCAGCACCACGTGACGCCCGTCGCTCACCGCATTCAGACCGAGCACCGCGGCGTCAGCGGCCGTGGCCCGGACCGCGTGGGGGAACAGGCGACGCAGCACGGAGCGACTGCGCCGCGAGAAGGCGCCGGGGAAGTAGGCCACGTCGTCGTCAGACAGGACTGCCAGCGCGGTGTCGAGGTGGTAGAACCGGGGGTCGACCAGCTCGAGGGTGACGACCTTGCGCCCGAGCACGCGGGACACCTCCCGGTGGGCGCGGGCGTCGGTGCGAAAGCCCGTGCCCGCGAGGATCGTGTCGCCGACGACGAGGAAGTCTCCTTCGCCCTCGTTGGTGTGCCGCGGAGTGTGCACGGGCAGTCCCTCGGCCATCAACCACGCGGTGTAGGCGGGTGCCTCTGCGGCCCGCTGAGGGAAGGCGAAGCGCGCGGCGACGGCGTGGCCCGCGACGATCAGCGCGCCGTTGGCGGAGTAGACCATGTCGGGCAGGCCGGGCTCGGGCTCGACGACGTGCACCGTGTGACCGAGCCGCACGTACGTGTCGTGCAGCTCGTGCCACTGGGCGAGTGCCCTGGCCGTGTCCACGGGAACCGTGGGATCCATCCACGGGTTGATGGCATAGCTCACCGTGAAGTGGTCAGGGCGGGTCATCGCGTACTCGCGCAGGCGCGCGGTGCGGGCCGGCGCCGCGGCAGCGAGTGCGAGGGTGTCGGTGGTCATGGCTTAAGGCTAGGAACGCCCTGAGTCCACGACAATCGCCGCCTGTTGCGCCTGTACCATCGATCTGTTGTGCAGTTCAGTGGTTGACTGCGATCTGTTGCTCTGCGGCGCCGGTGGCGCCGGTCGGTGTCGGAGGAGAGGCGGAGCGATGGGTGGCGTGGACGAGATCGATCGGACGATTCTGGCGCACCTCACGCGCAATGCGCGTGCCACCTTCCAGGAGATCGGGCAGGAGGTCAGCCTGTCGGCGCCCGCCGTGAAGCGGCGGGTGGACCGGCTGCAGGCCACGGGCGTGATCCGGGGCTTCACCACCGTGGTCGACCCGGCGTCGATGGGATGGCGCACCGAGGCCTATGTCCAGGTCTTCTGCCGTGGCACGGTGGCGCCCGAGCTGTTGGCGCAGGCCTGGGAGCCCATCCCCGAGGTGGTCAGCGCAGCGACTGTCACGGGGGCGCCCGATGCGATCCTGCGGGTCGTGGCGACCGACGTGCAGCACCTCGAACGGGCCCTGGAGCGCATCCGCCGCAGCGCCAACGTGGATCACTCGGAGAGCACGATCGTGTTGTCCCGGTTGATCGAGCGGGCGCAGACAGGCCCTCAGGAGACCTGAGATCTCCTGAGGGCCTGTCTGTCGGTGGACCGGCTACTGGACCGGGAGCATCTGGTCGTCGTAGTTGTCGAGCATGTACTGCTTGGCCGCGTCGGAGGTGAGCACCTCGTACAGCGTGAGGACCGCCGGGTCGTCCTTCTTGGCCGCCGTGGTCGCCAGGACGTTGTAGTACCGGGACTCCGCGCTCTCGACGAGGATGGCGTCCTCGAGCTTGAGCCCCGCCGTCAGGGAGAAGGCGATGGTGACGTACGCGGCGTCGACGTCGGGCAGGGCGGCAGGCAGGGAGGCGTTCTCGATCTCCACGAACTGGAAGTCGTGCGGGTTGGCGGTGATGTCGGTCAGCAGCGTGGGGTTCTCCGAGACCTCGATCAGGCCGGCCGCGGCGAGGATCTCCAGGGCGCGACCCTCGTTCGTGGGGTCGTCCGGGACGGCGATGGTGGCGCCGTCGGGCACGTCCTCGATCGAGTCGTACCGGTCGCTGTAGAACGCGGACAGGGGCAGGTAGACCTCGCCGAGAGAGACCAGGTCCGCTCCGGTCTCCGCGATGAAGTTGTCCAGGAACGGCTGGTGCTGGAAGAGGTTGGCGTCGATGCTGCCCTCCTCGAGGGCCACGTTGGGGGTCTGGTAGTCCGTGAACTCGACGAACTCGATGTCCAGCCCGGCGTCCGCCGCGAGGTTCTCGTCCACCCAGGTCAGCAGCTCCCCGGCGGGAACGGGGAGGGCACCGACCCGGATGGTCTGGACCTCGGCGGAGTCGTCGCTCACGTCGTCGGAGCCGCAGGCGGTGAGGGTGAGCAGGAGCACGCCGGCGGCGGCCAGGGCGGTTCGGGTGGCGGTGCGGATTCTCATGCGGGTTCTCTTTCCACTGCGGGGGTGGTGGTGGGTGATCGGTGCGTGAGGCGCCGGGCGAGGTAGGCCGCAAGGCCCTGCAGCGCCATGACGATGACGAAGATGATGATGATGACGGCGACCATGTGGATGGTGCTGTAGCGCTGGTAGCCGTAGCGGATCGCCACCGAGCCGAGGCCGCCGCCGGAGACGACGCCGACCATGGCGGAGAAGTTGATGATCGAGGTCACGGTGGTGGACAGGCCGAGGATCATCGCGCCCATCGCCTCGGGCACCAGCACCTTGGACACGATCTGCCAGCGCGTCGCGCCCAGGGACTCCGCTGCCTCGATCAGGCCGGGATCGACCTCCTTGATCGCGATCTCGACCATCCGGGCGAAGAACGGGATCGCGACGACCGCAAGCGGCACGATCGCCGCCGTGGTGCCGATCGAGGTACCCACGATCAGCCGGGTGAACGGGATGAGCGCCACCATGAGGATGACGAACGGCACCGACCGGCCGAGGTTCACCACGAAGGCGAGCACCCAGTTGATCACCCGGCCCAGCCGCCGTGAGCCGCCAACCTTCTCGAACAGCCCGCCCCGCTCGGTGCCCACGAGCACGACGCCGAGCGGCAGGCCGAGCAGGATCGTGAAGAACAGGGACACGCCCGCCATGAGCAGCGTCTCCCCGGTGGCCTGGACAAGTAGCTGGAACAGGCCCGGCCAGAACCCGGGGTCCGAGGAGTCGATCATGCGGCACCTCCGGACGGGGCGCCCACGACCTCGACGAGCAGGCCCTGGGAGCGCAGATCGGCGATTGCGGCGTCGTTGCGCTCCGGCGTTCCTGGCAGCTCGAGGCGGGTGCGGCCGGCCTGGCTGCCCGCAATCGTCTCGATGACGGCGCCGAGGATGCTGACGTCGAGCCCATGGTCGCGGGCGAGCTGGGCGATGACGGGGCGGTCTGCCCGGCCGCCTGCGAAGGTGATGTCGATGACGGTTCCGCCGGGGTGCGGCGGCGGGTCGCCGAGGGGGAACAGATCGTGCGCAAGCTTCGAGCCGGGCCGGGCGATGACCTCCGTCAGGCGCCCGCGCTCGACGATGCGCCCGTGCTCGATCAGGGCCGCGGAGTCGCAGGCCGTCTTCACCACGTCCATCTCGTGTGTGATGAGCAGCACTGTGAGTCCCAGCTCGGCGTTCAGCCGGCGCAGCAGCGCCAGGATGCCCCGGGTGGTCTGCGGGTCGAGCGCGCTGGTGGCTTCGTCCGAGAGCAGCACGTCCGGGTTGCCGGCCAGCGCACGGGCGATGCCGACACGCTGCTTCTGCCCGCCCGAGAGCTGGGACGGGTACGAGCGCGCCTTGCCCTCGAGGCCCACGAGCTCGAGGATCTCCGCCACGCGCCGCTTGCGCTCGGCGCCACCGGCGCCGGTGATCTCGAGGCCGAGCTCGACGTTGCCTGCCACGGTGCGGCTGTCCAGCAGGTTGAAGTGCTGGAAGACCATGCCGATGCGACGTCGGGCCTGGCGCAGTCCGGCGGCGTCGAGCGATGTGAGATCGACTCCGGCCACGCTCACCCGGCCGGAGTCCGGGCGCTCGAGGAGGTTGACGGTGCGGATCAGCGTGGACTTTCCGGCGCCGGACTCACCGATGACCCCGAAGATCTCCCCGCGGTCCACCTCGAGCGACACGTCGTCGAGCGCGACGACGGCTCCTGGGCCGGAGCCGAACGCCTTGGTGACGTTGCGCAGCGAGATCACGAGGGCCCTTCGTGGTGGAGTGATCGCTCGGCGCTGAACGGGGTACGGCCACGAGACAACCACGACCGTC
Organism: Cellulomonadaceae bacterium; assembly: GCA_052086865.1. GTDB lineage: Bacteria > Actinomycetota > Actinomycetes > Actinomycetales > Cellulomonadaceae > Flavimobilis. The sequence goes on along the minus strand of JBQGOU010000045.1, from coordinate 5,682 downwards.
GGGCGTGTCCAAGCCGCCGTGACGTTGTCTCGGAATGTGGATACCTTAGAGTTCACCGGATCGTCGTCCTGTCGTTGCCGGGGAGGGGTTGAGCGCCCGTAGCGTGAGGGGCATGGACACCACCGAGGTCGCATCGACGACGACCACCCTGACGCTGGTCCGCCACGGCCAGACCCACCTCAACGCCCGCCGCATGCTGCAGGGCAGCTGCGACTCCCCACTGACCCGCACCGGCCGCGCCGGGGTGCGGCTCACCGCGCAGCACCTGGCGGGCGAGACGTTCCACGCCGCCTACTCCTCCCCGCAGGGCCGGGCGGTCCTGACGGCCGCCGAGCTGGTCCGCGAGCACCCCGACCTCGCCCTGCGGGCCGACGACGGCCTGCGGGAGTTCTCCTTCGGATCCTTTGAACGACGTCCCGAGCGCGAGCTCGACGCCGTGCAGCCCTGGCCCGAGCTGATCTCTCAGGTGCTCGCCGGGACACATCCGGGACTGCCGGGCGGCGGGGAGAGCGGGGCCGGGTTCATGGCCCGGGTGCAGGACACCTTCGCACGGATCTGCGCGGCCCACGCGGGCCAGCACGTGCTCGTCGTCGGGCACGGCCTGACCCTGGGCGCCTACCTCGCGATGGTGGACCCCCGCGGGCTTGCGGCCCTGCCCAACGCCTCGGTCTCCCGGGTCGCGATCCGCGGCGGCCGGCCGGAGCTCGTGCTCGTCGGTCACGACGTGGCGGGGCACGGCTCCGTCGCCGCGCGCCCCGCCCCGGCGAGCGAGCCGGTTCCCGCGCTCGTCTGACCCCCTCCTCGGACGCGCTCGCTAGGCTCCGGACGGTGATCAGTGCCGATGAGTTTCTGTCCGGTCCGCGCGGGCGGCGGCTGTGCCTCGTGCTCGCCTGTGCGGACGAGGACGTGCGCCTGCGCGTCTTCTACGCCTCCCACGAGCTCGACCCGAACCCCGGCACGATGGTCACCGTCGGCACCGGCACGCCGCCGCCGCCTCCGCCGCACGCACCCGGGGACGTGGCCCGCGCCATCGACGCCGCGGACGTGCGGGTGCCGGACGCGCTGGCCCTGATCAGGGCGCTGGACGAGGTGACGGCGAACGCCCGGTACTGGCAGGAGCCCGACGGCGACGACGTGCTGGCCGCAACGGCTCCCGTGCGGCACGTGCTCGACCGGGTGGCGCACGTCGTCGCCGACGCGCCGGCCGCCCGGTGGTGGGGCTCGCCATGGGAACCCGACGCTCAGCACGAGGTTCGCTTCACCCCGGAGGGGACCGGCGACGCTCCGGAGGTCCCCGTCCGCACCGACGAGGCGCAGGAGGCGTGGGGCGACCCGACCGCGGCGGTCTCCGGGACGTGGTGGTCGAAGCCTCCGTGGCGACGGCACTCCACGACCCGCTCCCTGGGGGCGCTCGGACCGGTCGGCCTGTGGTGCGTCGAGGACGGGTTCGGTGAGACCGACGCCATGGCCGTGTCTGTCATGGCGGCGGAGCAGGCGCGTGTCTACGAGATCGACGGCCCCGGGGCGTGGGCCCGGCTGTGCCGGGAGCACCCGCTCGACGTCACGGCGTCGCGCCGCCACGACTGGTTCCGCGCGACCGGGCGGGACGGGCGCTGGGTGCAGCCGGACTGGACGGACGTCGCCAGGTCCTACGACGGCGTGCACCTGACCGTGGCCGGCTACCTCGCTACGGCGGGCCGGGCGATCGAGGTCGACGTGCACAGCGCGAGCGTGCTCGCGGGGTGGAGCCCCGACCAGACGTACTGGCTGGCGGGCAGCACCAGGGCCGCAGGTCCGCCCGTCGCGTGGGCGTATCGCGACGACGGCGCCGGGGGCGAGCGCTGGGAGCCCCGGGACCGTCAGGTCCCCGGCGCCTGACGGCACCAGCTAATCGCTGGGCCGCCGGCGCAGGTGTTTGACGTCGGTGCGCCGCTTCTTCGCCTTCAGGCGGCGTTCGGTGGACCCTCGGGTCGGCCTCGTCGCACGACGTGTGCGCGGCGGCGGGGCAAGCGCGTGCAGGACGAGGGCGGACAGGCGCTCCCTGGCAGCCTCGCGGTTGCGCAGCTGCGCCCGGTGCTCGGCGGCGCGGACCGTCAGGACGCCGCGCGTCAGGCCGGGCAGCCGCTCGAGCAGCCGGTTGCGCTGGGCGGCGCTCAGCACCGCGGACGCGGCCACGTCCCAGCCCAGCTCGACGCGCGAGCTTGCGGTGTTCACGCCCTGTCCGCCTGGACCCGAGGCGTGGCTGAACCGCCAGCCCAGCTCCGCCGCGGGGATCGTCAGATCGCCGCGGACGTGAAGGTCTCCGGATGCTGGCACACCTTGATCATGCCCGATGGCGGTCCGGGCCGGACCCCTGTGCCCGCAGCGCGGCGAGGACCTCGCGGACGGCTCGTCGCCCGCCGGAGGTGCGCGTTGCGCCGACCAGGTGCCTGCGCACCGGGTCGCGGAGCGGGTGGGCATGCACGCGGTACCGATCGTCGACGGCGAGCGTCGGCAGGAGCGCGACGGCGAGGCCCGCCTCGATCTGCTGCAGCACCAGGCCGTGATCGGCGAACCGGCCGGCAACCCGGGGTTCGAAGCCCGCGCGCCGACATGCTCGGGTGACGAGGTCGGCCAGGTAGGTGCCGGGCACGTCGAGCGCCCAGCGCTCGCCGGCAAGCGCGCCGAGGTCGACCCCGCCGGTGTGCCGGGCCGTGGCCAGGCGGTGCGCCGGGCTGGTGACCAGGACGACGTCGTCTGCGCACAACGGGGTGCGCAGCACGCCCGGGACTGCGGCTGAACCGGCGTCGGAGAAGTCGGCCGTGACGATGACGTCCTGCTTGCCGCGGAGCAGCGCGGGCAGCGACTCGTGCGGCTCGAGCTCGGACAGGACCACGTCGATCCCCGGCAGCGCAGCGGCCAACCGACCGGCCGCGGGGAGGGCGAGGGACCGCATGGCGCTCGCGAACGCGGCGAGCCGGACCGTGCCGACCGGCTGCGAGCCCAGGCCGTCGAGCTCGGTCTGCGCGGCATCCATGCCCGCGAGGATCTCCCGTGCCCGCGCGGCCAGCGTCACGCCGGCGGGGGTGAGAGCAACGTGGCGCCCGGTGCGTTCGAGCAGCGGTGCGCGCACCTCGGCCTCGAGGGCCTTCAGCTGCTGGGAGACCGTGGAGGGGCTCAGATGCCCGGCCTGCGCGACTGCGCGGACCGTGCCGTGGCTCTCCAGCAGGGAGAGCAGGCGAAGGCGCCACGGGTTGATCGGCATCGTCCGCGCCTCCAGATCGTTCGATGAACGTGAACACGCTATCGACAAAGAGTTGATGGACACGAACAAGGTCGGCTCGTAGCGTCGATCCATGAGCATCGACCGGATCCCCGCCCTGTCCACGCCACCCGATGCGGCCGACTTCTGGGCGGATGTCGACCGGCACCTGACCCGCTACGGCGGCACCTTCTCGCCGGTGATCGCCGACCAGGCCCAGGGCAGCTTCGTGTTCACCGAGGACGGTCGGCGCCTGCTGGACTTCACCTCGGGCCAGATGAGCGCCATCCTCGGTCATGCCCACCCCGACATCGTCGCCACCGTCCGCCGCCAGGTCGGCGTGCTCGACCACCTGTTCTCCGGCATGCTCTCGCGCCCCGTCGTCGACCTCGCGCGCAGGCTGGCGGACACCCTCCCGGACCCGCTCGAGAAGGTGCTGCTCCTGACCACCGGCGCGGAGTCCAACGAGGCCGCGATCCGGATGGCCAAGATCGTCACGGGCAAGCACGAGATCGTGTCCTTCGCCGGGTCCTGGCACGGCATGACCCAGGGCGCCGCGGGGGCGACCTACAGCTCCGCCCGCACCGGATACGGCCCCGCGCCCGTGGGCAACTACGCGATCGCCACCCCCAACACCTACCGGCCGGACGTGATCGGCCCGGACGGTGAGCTGGACTGGCGCCGGCAGCTCGACCTGTCCTTCTCCCTCGTGGACGCCCAGTCGGTGGGCTCCCTCGCCGCATGCCTGGTCGAGCCGATCCTGTCCTCCGCCGGCATCATCGAGCCGCCGCCCGGCTACTTCGCGGCCCTGAAGGCCAAGTGCGAGGAGCGCGGCATGCTCCTGATCGTCGACGAGGCGCAGACCGGCCTCTGCCGGACCGGCGACTGGTACGCGTTCGAGCGCGAGGGCATCGTGCCGGACATCATCACGCTGTCCAAGACGCTCGGTGCCGGACTGCCGCTGGCCGCCGTCGTCACGAGCGCGGAGATCGAGGCCGAGGCGCATCGGCGCGGCTTCGTGTTCTTCACCACCCACGTCTCGGACCCGCTCGTGGCCGCCGTCGGGAACACGGTGCTGGACGTGCTCGAGCGGGACCACCTGGACGTACGGGCGTGCGAGCTGGGAGCGGTGCTGCGCACGGGCCTGCTGGCGATCCAGGACCGCCACGAGGTGGTCGGGGACGTGCGCGGCCGCGGGCTGTTGCAAGGCCTCGAGCTTGTCGTGGACCGCGGGACCCGGCAGGGGTCGGACGTCCTCGGTGCCGCGGTCACGCGCCGGTGCCTCGAGCTCGGGCTGCACATGAATGTCGTCCAGCTGCCCGGCATGGGTGGCACCTTCCGCATCGCCCCGCCGCTGACCAGCAGCGAGGCGGAGATCGCGCTGGGCATCGAGATCCTTGACCAGGCGATCGGGGACGTCACCCCAGGGGTAGCGCCGGGCTGATGCGCTCAGCCGGTGTGCTCGCGCACGAAGTCGAGTGAGAGGTCGAGGGCCTCGCGGGCCGCGTCCAGGCGCAGGTCGAACTGGTACTCGTGGCCCAGCTCCGGGGTGTAGTCGTCCGCGAAGAACAGCCGCTCGACGGAGTTCCCCGCGTCCTCCAGGCGGTCCGCGTAGGTCTTCGCCGTCGTGGTCAGCGGGTCGCCGTTCCCCCCGGAGATGAACACCGGAGGGAAGCCCGGATAGGCGTGGTCCACAAGCGAGATGGTCTCCGCAAGCGGATCGTCGAGGAAGTTCTTCTCCCCGGCGTAGGCCCAGCCGATCGTCGTGATCGCCCAGCCCATGAGCCCGCCGGCCTTGTCCGCGATCCGCAGGTCGTACGGGCCGCAGTACAGGATCAGGCCTGCGACGGCATCGGGTGTGGCCGCCGTCGTCACCCCGACCTGCGCGGCGTAGGCCGGTGTCGTAATCGCGGTGGCGGCCTGGGCTACCAGGCTGGCCCCCGCCGAGTCGCCCGCAAGCACCAGCCGCTCCGCGTCGACGTGAGGCACGGCGCCCGCACGCACGGCGTTGATTGCATCGAGAACCTGCTGCAGCTGGTAGGGGTAGTGCGCGCTCGGGGCCAGGGTGTAATCGACCGCGATGACGGCGAAGCCCTCGTCCGCGAGGATGCGCGCCCAGGGGTCGAGCCTCTCCTTCGCGCCGGCGAGCCATCCGCCGCCGTGCACCCACAGAATCGTCGGCAGCACCTGGTCGGTGCCCTCGACCTCGGCGGGGTAGTACACGTCGAGGCGGCCGTCCTTGTCGTCCGGCCGGTAGACGATGTCACGGGCTACGGCCACGCTGTCGGGCACGTACGTCGCCAGGACCGCGTTCGTCTCGTTGCCCCCGCGGTCGAAGGACGCCCGGATGACCAGGGCACCGGGCCACGGGCTCACGGAGAACGCGACGACGGCCACCAGGATGATCGCCACGACCGCGGCCGCGAACCACATCAGGAACC